>NZ_JBHXCW010000213.1:0-13272 GCF_042725365.1 Lentzea sp. NPDC060358
GCTCAAGGTGAAGCGCCACCCGGAGGCCGCGAAGCACATCGGCGCGGACGCGGACGCGCACCACTGATCTCCTGACCTGGCGAAGGCCCGTGTTCCCGCCGGACACGGGCCTTCGCCGCGTCCGGGGTCAGAGCACGGAGACGCCGTTCTGGTAGACGGCGCGCACGGCCTGCCGGAGCGTGCCCGCCTTCACGTGCTGCTCGGCGTCGCCCTCCACGAGGACGAGGTCGGCGAGCTTGCCGGGCGCGATCTCGCCCAGGTCGTCCTCCAGGCGCAGGAGCTCGGCGGCGGACCTGGTGGTCGCGTGGATCGCCTCGGCAGGTGACATGCCGTACTCGGTCATCAGCGTCAGTTCGGTGAGGTTGTCGCCGTGCGGGCCGACACCGGAGTCGGTGCCCATCGCGATCTTCACGCCCGCCTGGTGCGCCTTCTGGAACGACTGGAAGTGCTGCGAGACCACGGCCTTCGCCTTCTCCATGATGACGTCGGAGATCGCCACGCCCGCCGCGGCCTGGTCGAGCACCATACGCGGCGCCATCAGCGTCGGCACGAGCCACGTGCCGTGCTTGATCATCTCGTCGATGCCCTCGTCGGTGAGGAAGACGCCGTGCTCGATGGAGCGCACGCCGTTGCGCACGGCCGTGAGGATGCCGTCGCCGCTCATGGCGTGCGACATGACCGCGATGCCGGCGGCGTTGGCCTCCTGCACGATCATCGCGATCTCCTCGTCGCGGAAGTGCGCGTGCCGGGGGTTGCTGCGCGGGGACATCACGCCGCCGCTCGACGCGATCTTGATGACGTCGGCGCCGTGCCGGACCAGCGTGCGGATGACCTTGCGCAGCTCCTCCGGGCCGTCGGCGACGGTGTCGGGCAGACCGGGGTGCAGCGGCGGCGAGATGTGGGCGCCGCACTGCATCCAGTCGTCGTTGTGGCCGCCGGTCTGCGAGACCATGTTGACCGCGATCTGCATGCGCGGGCCGGGCACGAGACCGCGCCGGACCGCCTCCGCGACACCGAGGTCGGCGCCGAGCGCGTCGCGGACCGTCGTGATGCCGCACTGCAGGGTCGCCTTCATGTTCCCGATGGCCTCGTAGAACGGCAGCGAGAACGGCGTGTTCAGCGACCGCACCAGGTCGGCGCCGCTGAACATGAAGTGCACGTGGCAGTCGAACAGCCCCGGCAGGACCGTGTGGCCGGTCGCGTCGACGACGGTGTCGCCGTCGAGGCCGGTGCCCACGTCGACGACGCGGTCGCCCTCGACCACCACGTCGCCGGGCTCCGTCGTCGAGCCGGTGAAGACCCTGCCCCCAGAGAACACGATGCGCGTCATACGCGGAAATCTATGCGGCGAGTCAATTTTTGTGATCGGTCAACAAAAGACCCTGAGCCTTGCTAACAAGTTCTGTTAACGTCCACGCCGTGCGCCCTGAAGACCTGCAGCTGCTCACCACGCCCGGCACCGTCGCCGTGTCCGGGGACTTGGTGCTGGTCAGCATCACCACGCCCGACCTCGACAAGAACACCTACCGGGGCGGTCTGCACCGGGTGTTCCCGGACGGAACGACAACACCGTGGACACACGGTGATCGTGACAATGCACAGCGCATTTCTCCGGACGGCAAACTGGTCGCGTTCCTGCGCGTCAGCGGAAAGTCGAAGCCCCAGCTCCACGTCGTCCCGGTGGACGGCGGCGAGCCCCGGAAGCTGACCGACCTGCCGCTCGGCGCCGGAGCCCCGGTGTGGTCGCCCGACTCGACGCGCGTCGCGTTCGTGGCCCGCGTGCCCGAGCAGGGCCGCTACGGCACGACCGACGACGGCCCCGAGGCCGAGGCGCCCCGCCGCATCACGCGCCTGGACTACCGCGTCGACGACGTCGGCTTCCTCGGCGACCGCCGCCCGCGCGTGCACGTCGTCGACCTCGAGGGCGAGGTCACCGAGGTGACCGACGGCTCGTTCGACGTCTCCGACCCGGCCTGGCTCGACGACGCGACGCTGGTGTTCGTCGCCCCGCGCGACCTCGGCGCCGCCGAGACGCTGCACTCCGACCTGTACGCGGTTCCCGCTGCCGGCGGCGCGGTGTCGTTGCTCGTGACCGGTGCCGGCGAGGTCTCGATGCCGTTCGTCGCGGACTCGTCGCTGTTCTGGCTGGGCACCGAGTTCACCGGCATCGACGGCGTGGCGCGCAACCAGGGCCTGTGGAAGTCGGCCCTGGACGGCACCGGCGCCACCCGCCTCACCGACGTCGAGACCGTGGACGTGGAACGGCTGTCCGGCCAGCCCGTCGCCGACGCCACCGGCGTGCTGCTCGTCGTGCGCAACCGCGGCGCGCTGGAACTGCGCCGCATCCCGTTCGACGGCGGCCCCGGCGAGGTGCTCGCGGGCGAGAAGGCCGCGGTCCGCTCGTTCGCGACCGACGGGTCCACCACGGTCGCCATCGTGTCCACCCCGGACAGCCCCGGTCAGGTCGAGTTCGTCGGAACCGGCGTGCGCACGGCGTTCTCGTCCGTGCCCGCGCGCCGCGTCGTCGAGCTCACCGGCGAGGCCTCCGACGGCTACCCGGTGCACGGCTGGCTGGTGCTGCCGGACGGCGACGGCCCGCACCCCGTCGTGCTGGCCGTGCACGGCGGCCCGTTCATGTACCACAGCTGGGGCTTCTTCGACGAGGCCCAGGTCTACGCCACCGCCGGCTACGCCGTCGTGCTGCCGAACCCGCGCGGCTCGGCGGGCTACGGCCAGGCCCACGGCCAGGCGGTGATCGGCAAGTTCGGCACGGTGGACGTCGACGACGTGCTGTCGCTCCTGGACGCCGCGCTGACGCGCGAGGACCTCGACTCCGCCCGCGTCGGTGTGATGGGCGGCTCCTACGGCGGCTTCATGACGTCGTGGCTCTCGGCCCACCACGGCGAGCGCTTCAAGGCGGCCTGGTCCGAGCGCGCCGTGAACGCCTGGGACTCCTTCGGCGGCTCGTCGGACATCGGCTACTTCTTCGCCGACGCCTACTGCGGCACCGACCCCGAGGCGCAGCGGGCGATGTCGCCGCTGACCTACGCGGAGAAGATCACCATGCCGTTCGCCGTCGTGCACTCCGAGCAGGACTGGCGCTGCCCGCTGGAGCAGGCGCAGCGGATGTTCGTGGCGCTGAAGCGGCGGGGCGTGGAGACGGAGATGCTGATCTTCCCGGGCGAGGGGCACGAGCTCACCCGCACGGGTCAGCCGCGGCACCGCAAGCAGCGCTTCGACGCGGTGCTCGAGTGGTGGGGCCGCTACCTGAAGGCCTGAGCCGAGCCGGCTCGACGACTGCTGGGCCGGCGCGCCGCGTCAGCCCAGCAGCGTGTAGTTCAGCTCCTCGCACACCCGCGCCAGCGGCAGGTCCAGCCCGGGGTGGTCCAGCGGCAGCAGCACGTCCGGAGCCGCCGGGAGCCCCGAAGCCCCGGGCGGATCCCACAGGCAGATGGCGGGGTCGCCGGAGTCCATCGACGACCGGTACCAGAGCCCGTCCAGCTCCGGGTAGGCCGCCCGGATCGCCCGCGACCACGCCTGCGTCACCAGCTTGGGCCCGGTCGAGATCTCCTGCGACGCGCCGACCCGCGTGGGCCACAGCCCGCCGAGGTCCAGCAGCCGCAAGGTCCGGCGCGGCCGCAGCACGACCAGGAACGGCGAGCGGGTGCGGCGGTCCACGATCGACGTCGCCTGGAAGACCTCGGCGATCGACGTGCGGACCGACAGGCCGAAGTACAGGACGCCGTTCTCGTGGTCCTGGACCGGGCCGCCGTCGTCCGCGGGCTGTTGCGCGTCGAAGCGGGCGTGGGGCAGCGGGCCCGTGTAGCGGAACGTGTTCCAGCGCTGGGGGTGGGAGCCCTTCGCCGTGAACACGCGCACCAGGCGGGTCGCGCGGTGCACCGCCACCACGTCCTCGGTGCGGCGCAGCTGTGCTTGGAGCACGGCAGGGGCAGGCGGCTGTGGAAGCCGTGACATTCGGGTCCTGTCGGTGTTCGGGAAGCGCTCAGGCAGGTGTGCCGAGCACGGAGGCGAGGTCGGCCACCCGGCGCGGGTCTCCTCCTGCGAGGAGCCACTCGCGGGGGGTGGCGGGCTTGCCGTCGACCAGCAGGTCCTCCTGGAGCTTCGTCATGAACGCGGCCACGACCAGGGCCGGCTGGTCCGGGGGGATCGCGGTCAGCACGGTCTCGAGGCCCGGGAGCACACCGGTGCCCGCGAACTGCCACGCGGGCAGGCGCCAGCTGCCCCTGTCCTTCCAGCCGACCAGCCTGCCGACACCGAGGCGGTGGCGGATGCGGCTCGTGTCGACCTGGAGCTGGCGGGCGGCCTCGTTCACGGTCAGGGCCGAGTCGCGCAGGACGGCGTGCGCCACGACCGTGCGGGTGCGCGGCTTCGAGTCGTCGGGGACCGCGGGCGACAGGTCCAGGCCCACGTCCTTGAGCGCCGTCTGCTGGTCCGGCGTGAAGTAGGTGGCCGGTTCCGGGTGCGGTGGGGCCAGCCTTCGCGCCGCGTCGGACACGAGGGCCAGGAACTCGTCGGGACTCACCTGCAGGCCGGCCTTGGCCAGCACCGTCTCCAGTGCGGGGCTCATGCGCACAGAATATCCCGTGCGTGCGCATTTGTGCGCCCTACAAATGGCGCAAGGACCAAAGTTCCACTTTGCGCGGTCACGTGGCGACGCTACGTGAGAAAACCAGGTTCGCGGCGGTGACGTGGGACTCACCCGGCACCCCGATACCATCGCCCGATGCAGCTGGACCGCACCGCCAAGCGGGTCGTGGTGGCGTGGGGCGCCGTCATGGTCGCCACGCTCGCCTACGTCATGATCCGCCCGCCGGGGTGGTCGCTCGACCTGCGCGTCTACCGCAACGGCGGTGCGGCGTTCCTCCAGGACCTGCCCCTCTACGTCGAGGGCTTCGCCAAGCCGCTCGGCGGGCCCGACCTGCCCTTCACCTACCCGCCGATCGCCGCGGTGCTGTTCGCGCTGCTCGCGATCGTGCCGCTGGGGGTCGCGATCTTCGCGGTGGCGCTCGCGAACCTCGCGATGCTCACCGGCCTGTGCCTGATCGCGGCGCAGCGCGTGGTCGGCCGGGGACCGGACGCCGTCACGTGGGGACTGGGCGCGGCCGCGGTGGCGTCGGTGTTCGACCCGCTGCGCGAGACGCTCTGGTTCGGGCAGGTCAACCTCCTGCTGGGCCTGCTCGTGATGGCCGACTGCCTGCTCGAACGCACGCGGTGGTGGCCTCGCGGCGCGCTCATCGGACTTGCGGCCGCCATCAAGCTGACGCCGGCGTTCTTCGCGTTGTTCTTCGTCGCGCGACGGCAGTGGAAACCCGTGTTCGTGTCCATCGCGTCGTTCTTCTTCTTCGGACTCGTGGGGTTCCTCGTCTCGTTCGGCGACGCGAAGGAGTACTGGACGCACGCGCTGCTCGACCCGGGCCGCGTCGGACGGCTGACGTACGCGTCGAACCAGGCCGTGCGCGGCATGCTGGCGCGCTTCGGGCTGGAGAACGGTGCCCAGGTCGCCGTGTGGCTCGTGGCGTCGCTTCTGGTCGTGGCCGCCGTGTGGTGGCTGGCCTCGCGCCTCGGTGACGTCGAGGCGTTCTTCGTCGTGGCGCTCGGCGGCCTGCTGATCTCGCCCGTGTCGTGGGGGCACCACTGGGTGTGGATCGCTCCCGCGCTCGTGCTGCTCGCCCGGCCCGCGCTGCGCCGCCACTGGGCGTCGTGGGTGGTCGTGGCGGTCTTCGCGGTCGGCCCGCACTGGCTGTTCCCGCGCGACAACGACGTCGAGCGCGACTGGTCCTGGTGGCAGCAGCTGGTCGGCAACCTCTACGTGCTCGTCGGGATCGCCGTGCTGGTCGCGCTCGGCGTGCGGGTCGTGCGCGAGCGCCGCCGCGCTGCTTCGCCCACGGGCTGAACGGTGCCGCTGTCGCCGGACCCGGCGACCTGAGACCCTCTTGCGGTGCTGATCCGACTGGCTGACTGGGACCGGATCCGGTCCGGCGAGGTCACGCTGCAGTTCCGGCGGTGGACACGACCGACGGTGCGCCCCGGCGGGACGCTGCGGACGTCGCTGGGCGTCCTCGCGATCGACGAGGTGGAGGTCGTGTCGCGGGTGAGCCGCGCGGAGGCGGTGGCGGCCGGGTACCGGACGGTGAAGGCCCTGATGTCCACTGTGGAGGGGCGTGAGGGCTCGCTCTACCGCATCCGCCTGCGTTTCGCGGGTGAGGACCCGCGGATCGCGCTGCGTTCGTCGTCCGATGTGGACGGAGTGGAGCTCGCGGAGCCGGCCCTGGCGCTGCTGCGGCTGATCGCGGCGAACCCCGGTGTGCGGGCGGCGGACCTGGCCGAGTCGGCAGGCCGGGAGAAGCTGCCGTTCAAGGCGGACGTCCGCAAGCTCAAGGCCCAGGGCCTCACGGAGTCGCTGCGAGTGGGGTACCGCCTCTCCCCGAGGGGAGAGGCGTACCTGCGTTCACTCGATCGTGTCTAGCTCTGGCCCGTGATCAGCGCGACCGCACGGTCCTGCGTCTGCTCGGGCACCTCGGCGACTTGGAAGCCGCGCGCCACGGCGTGCGCCACCAGTTCGGGCTCCGGCGGCAGGCCGTACTTGCGCAGGTAGTGCGGCACGGCGCCGGCCCAGATCCAGGTGCCGTCCGTGCGGAAGTTGAGCGGCACGTCCTGCTCGCCGCTCTGCGAGAACTCGTCGACGTCGTAGCTGCGCGCCGCGAGCACGACCGGGGCCGACTCGAGGTAGGCGAGCAGGTTCTCGACCAGCTGCGGGTCGACCGGCTGCCGGTTGACCACGATGCGCCCGTCGTCGTTCTTGCCGTCGTACACGCGCGCCGTGCGCAGCTCACCCGGCGCGGCCGGGGCCTGCTGGTTCTGCGGCGGGACCTGGAACTCCTGCTGCGGCTGCGGCTGGGGTTCCGGCTCCGGCGCGGGCAGCGGCGGGAGGCCCACGCGCTGGCGCCACCAGTCCGGGATCAGCCGGTCCGGCCGCGGGAACGTCTGCAGCTCGTCGCGGAAACCGATGGGCGGCGGCGCGTTGCGCCAGCGCGGCTCGTCCTCGGCGTTGAAGTCGACCGTGAAGGCAGCGGGGGCCTCGATCTCGTACAGCGCGTTCAGCCACGTGCCGCGGTCGGGGTGGTACATGCCCCCGCGCAGCTGGCCGAACATCTGCACCACGTCCATCGGCGGCCGCACCGGCCGGAACTGCCCGTCGGGCCCGGCGAAGGCCATGTCGACCTCGATGTGCCGTCCCGCCGCGCGGTACTCGGTCCGGATGCGCTGCCAGCCCTGCGGTACGGCCGGCAGCATGGCACGGCCGATCTGCCGCACGAGCAGCTGCTGGTCCTGCTCGCTCAGCGGTGTCGCCGGCTGGCTCATGATTGGTCCTCGCCCCTCTTTCCCCGTGCAAACCCCGCTGATCTTATCGGGCCACCACAGCCCGCGCGGGCCGGTCGCCCACCCCGGCCCGTTCACACCTGCTCCGAGTGGGTGTGAGCGCCCGGACGTGCGGCGACAGCGCGGGAACTACGAGCTCTCCTCGGTGCCCGCGGACGCCTCGGCGGCCTCGGCGAGCTTGTCCCGCAGCCAGTCCGGGGTGTGCTCCTCGCTGCGCGGGTAGTACTGGAAGTCGAGCGCGTACGCGCTCGCCGTGAGCGGCGGGGTGTAGGCGGGCTCGCCGTCGTAGTCGTAGTCGACCTGGTACTTGCCGGGCGGCTCGAGCACGAGCCGCGCGGTGAACCAGCTGCCCCTGTCCTGCTCGTACATGCCCTCGCGCAGCGACCCCATCCGCGACGAGATCTTCATCGGCACGGGCACCCGCTCCGGCTCGCCCGTCGTGGTCGCGAGGAGCTCCGCCGAGTCGACGCCGACGGTCGAGCGGTAGAGGAGCTCCATCCGCTGCCAGCCGGCGGGCGCGGACTGCAGCATCACCCCCGCGACCTCCTGAACCACCTCTTCCTGCTCAGGTGGGCTCAGCCGGTTCGGTTGCGTCATGGCGGTTCCTCACTGCGTTCGGGGTGCTGGGGTCGCTGACGCTACCCCCGTGCGGCGGTCAGGGCTGCAGCGGCGGGATGTTCTTGTACGTGATCGCCGGCTGCAGCACGCCGTCGACCCAGTACTGGACGCCGATCGCCGTCGGGGCCTTGCGGCCGTCCGGGTAGTCCATCTCGATGCTGACGTCGAGCTTGGGCTTCGGGTCGCGGCTCAGGATGTCGCCCCAGTGCTCCTCGAGCGCCCGGAAGTTGTCCGCGATCGTCGTGCCGGCCTGCCGCTGGTTGAGCGACTCCAGCATCGGCACCATGTTGATGTACTCGCCGGGCCCGTCGAACTCGGTGCCCGCGAGGTGACCGCCGTTCCAGCCGACGTCCTCGTACAGCCGGACCTCGCCGGGCAGCGGGTCCCGGCCGTGCGTCTGCCGGAAGTTGTCGACGATCTCGTCGTTGATGTCCTTGTACTCGTTGCGGCCCTCGTGCCCGACGGGACCCTGGTCCGGGCTGCGGCGCGCGTCGTCCGAGCCGGTGTGCACGAGCTCGCCGTCCATCCTGGACGTGCGGCCCTCGGCGTCGGTGTGGAAGTGGTAGACGCTGCCCGCCTGGCCGGTGACGTGGTAGGTCGCGTTCGGGAACGGCTGCCGGCTGTCCGGCCGCCAGTTGCCCTTCTCGCCGGAGGTCGTGTGGACCTCGACGACCCGACCGTCGCCGTCGGTGATGAACGTGCCGCGGTCGCGGCCCGCCCGGTCCGTCACCTCGTAGCGGGTGTTGGGCTCGAGCGTGCTGGGCGTGCCGTCGGCCTCCCGGCCGAACGGCCTGCTCTTGAGCGGCGCGTCCGGGTGGTCGGCGTCGATCGTGACCCTCGGCCGCGGGTCCGGGTCGGCGTCGGGGGAGTTGTCCGCGTCGTTGTCCGCCGCGCGGTCCCGCGCGTCGGTCGGGTCGAGGTCCTTGTCCCTGTCGTGCGTGCCGGGCGCGAACCCGTCCTCGCTCGCCCTGGTCCTGGTGCCGTCCGGGTGGTGGGTCTCCCACTCGCCGTTCGGGGGGATCCGGGGCTGGCGGGTGCCGTCCGGCAGGACGTCCGCGTCGCTCGTGAAGACGCGGCCGTGGGTGTCGGTCCAGGCGGGCCTGGTCGGCGCGACCACCGGGGCGTCGAGGTGCCGCGACAGCTGCTGGGCGAAGTCGTTGCTGCCCGCGTCACACCCGATCAGGCGAACGGGACGGCTGCCGTCGTACCCGCCGCGCCGCAGCATGTCGGCGTACTCGGCGGGCGTGTAGTCGTGGCCACCGACGCGTGCGTGCCCGTCCGGCGTGATGTGCACGTCGGCGGTGAAGTAGTTCGGGTCGTTCGGCACGCGGTGGGGCAGGTCGCCCATGTCGCCGTCGCCACCGTGGTGGGAGACGCCGGCCGGGGTCTGCTCGGCGTGCCGTGCGTGCGCCTCTTCCGGGCTCGGGCGGTCGGCGGGCGGGGCGTCGTGGTTGTTCGGCGCGTCCGGGTCGCCGTCGTGGGGGCGGTCCGGGTCGTGCGGCCGGTCCGCGTCGTGGGGCCGGTCGGTGTTGTGCGGGCGGTCGGCGTCCGGGCCGTGGTGGGGCGCGTCGGGGCCGTGGGGTGCGTTCGGCTGGTGGGGGACGCCCGCGTCGGGACGGTGCGGGGTCGCGGCTCCCGGCTGGGTGGAGTCCGGGGTGCGGTGCGGGGCCGGGGGAGCCTCGGGACCGCGCGGGCGGGCGCCTTCCGGGCTGTGGGGCCGTGCACCGTCGGGGCGGGTGCCGTCCGGCCGGGTGCTGTCCGGGCGGTTGCCGGGGCCGCTGCCGTCGGGGCGGTGCGGGGCGTCGGGACGGTGCGGTGCGTCGGGGCGGGACGGCGAACCGGGTCCGCCGTGCGGTGCGTCCGGACGGCCGCTGTGCGGCGGGGTGAAGCCGTCGGGCCGCGACGGGCCGCCGTGGGGTGCGTTGGGACCGCCGAAGGGCGTGTTCGGGCGCGACGGCGCGTTCGGCGCGTCGGGGCGCGAAGGACCGCCGTGCGGTGCGTTCGGGCCGCCGTGGGGAGCGTTGGGGCCGCCGAACGGTCCGCTGGGACGGCCCTGCGGGGTGTTCGGCGTGTTCGGTCCGTGCGGCGCTCCCGCCGACGGGGCGTGCGGGGCACCGGCGGGCGGCATGGCCGGACCGGACGGAGCCGACGGCGAGTGCGGAGCCGACGGGGCGTGCGGTGCCGACGGCGAGTGCGGTGCCGCGGCCGAAGGTGCCGTGGTGCGGCTCGGGGGAGTCGCGTCGGGGCGGGCCGCGTTCGGGGCACCGGACGACGGGCTCGTGGCCGACGGGCTGTGCGGGGTGCCGGCCGACGGGCTGTGCGGTGCGCCCGCAGAGGGAGCGCCACCGGACGGGCTGTGCGGCACGCCGCCCGAGGGAGCACCGCCCGAGGGCAGGCCGCCGGACGGGGCGTGGGCGGACGGCAGCCCACCGGAAGGAGCCGACGGGGCCGACGGCGCGGACGGAGCCGACGGCGTCGAGCCGGGGCGGGCGGGAGCGTCGGCACGGGCGGCCGACGTCGACGTGTCGGGAGACCTCGGCGCGGGAGCGCTGGAACCCAGGTCGCCCCGGCTGCCCGGCGTGCCGGTCCAGCCCTGGCCGCCACCGGCGGGCGGGCGGCCCGCGGCGGGGGAGGACGGGGCGTTGCCGCCGGCGTTCGGCGAGCCGCCCACCGGACCGGCCTGCGACGGCGCGGTCGACGGGGCGCCGCTGTCGGGGGTGCGCGCCGGGGCGTGCGGGGCGTCCGGGCGGACCGGCGCCTCCGGCGGTGCCACCGACGACTGGACGGTCTGGCCCGTGCTGCGCGGGGCAGGGGCGTCCGGAGCGGAGGGCGACGACGGCGCGGACGGGGACGACGCCGTGTGCGGGGCGCTCGACGGCGAAGACGGCGACGACGGCGAGCTGTCCGGGGTCCGCGAGGACGAGGGCGCCGAGCCGTTGTCGGGGGCCCGCGACGGCGCGTCCGGCGACGAGCTGTCCGGGGCGCGCGACGGCGCGTCGGGGGACGAGCCGTCCGGCGTGCGCGAAGGGGACGGCGCGGACGACGGCGACGAGGCGTCCGGCGTGCGCGACGGCGCGTCCGGCGTCGAGGAGGACGACGGCGACGAAGTCGAGGGCGAGGAGGAGGAAGGCGACGACGGCGAACTGTCCGGAGAGGACGAAGGCGACGACGGCGACGACGGCGAGCTGTCCGGAGTGGACGACGGCGACGAACCGCCGGGGGACGACCCGGGCGAGGACGACGACGAAGGCGAACCGGGGCTGCCGGACGGCGTCAGGTCCACGTCGCCCGGCCGCTGGAAGAAGCCGCCCGGCTTGATGGACTTCGTGGAGATCACGTCGAGACCGGTCACCTTGCCGACCAGCTTGCCGACGACCTTCATGATCTTCGTGAAGATCTCGACGAGACGGCCCAGCAGCGGCGAGACCTTCTTGATGGTCTTGATGAGCTTCTGGATCAGCTCACCGATGCGGGTGGCCCACTTCGAGATCGCGGTCACGGCCTGCGCCACGATCACCGGCGTGCCGAAGCCGAGCGTGAACACGGCCTCCAGCACCCACGTGATCAGCTTCGCGACCAGGTCCGCGATCAGGTCGCGCACCATCTCGCGCACGAACCCGACGACCATGCCCATCACGCCGACGACGGTGCCCACCGAGCCCGCGGTCGAGGCGGCACCGGACAGCGCGTCGAGCTGCTCGCCCGCCGACTTGCGGTAGGCGTCACCGGCGGCACCGGTCCACGACGCGGTGGCGTCGACCGCCGCCTTGTAGTCACCGGTGATCTTGCCGAGCTCCGCGGAGACGTTGCCCCACGTCGTGGAGTACGACTGGATCACCGGCGGGTCGCCCGCCAGCCAGTCCAGCGCCTCCTTCAACGGCTGCATGTGCTCCATCAGGAACGACGCCGCGGACGACAGCAGCGTGCCGAACGGGTCGATCGCCATGGACGCCGCATCGGCCACGAGACCGACGACGCCGAGGCCGCCCTCGATCCAGCTGCCCTCGGAGATGCCCTTGTACGCGTCCACCGCGGAGTCGGCGATGGAGAAACCCGTCGCCCAGCCGTTGTCACCGGTGCCGGCGTTGAAGAAACCGGACGGCTCCGCGGGCGCCTGCGCCACCAAGGGGTTCGGTGAGGACATCAGAAGCCCTTCAGAGCGTTGGTGATCTGGTCCTCGACGGCCTGGTACTGCTTGGCGGTCTCGGTGACCTTCTTCGAGGTCGCGTCCATCGCGTCGGCGACGCCCTTGAGCGCGTTCATGCCCCACTGCTCGACGGGGTCGAGCAGCATGCGGAACGGCTGGCAGATGATCCCGTACGCGTCGGTCGGCATCGACACGGTGTTCGCCGCGTCCACTGCCCCCTGCAAACGCCCGTGCAGGCCTTCCAGAGCCTTGGCGTGCGCTTCCAGCACGTCCGAGGTGACTTCGAAACCACCGGAAGTCATCGAACCCCCTCAAGTTCGGGCGGTGAACAGGTGCAGGTCAGGAGAGCACGGACTCCCCGCCGAAGTCGTCGTCGTCGGACGGCGGCCTGCGGCGCGGGGGAGGCGGTGGCGTCGGGCGGGAGGGCGGCGTCGCGTCGTCCTCCACCCGGAAGTTGATCTCGTTGCGGTCGTACGGCGTGCGCGCCGGCTCCTCGGCGGGAGGGGCCGGGAAGTTCTTCTTGGCCTCGTTGAACAGGACGTTGGCGGTCTCGTCCTGCGTGCCGATGGTCTCGGCCATGGCCTCCTGCAACAGCTCCGGGATGCGCGACTGCGCCCGCTGGAGCAGCTTCATGATCTCGCCGCTGACCTCGGACATGCGCTTGCCGGCGGCCGACTCGTTGATCACGAGGTTCTGCAGGATCCCGCTGGAGGAGATGGTCAGCTCGACGGAACCGTCCGAGGACCGCTCGGAGATCGTCATCCCCTGCACGCGCGTCGCCATCTCCTGGTAGCGCGCGGCACGTGCCTGGATGTTCTGGTTCCAGTTCGCGAGCATCTGCTCCGACCCGGCGATGTCCTCGGGCACCGGTGTTTCCTTCCCCAAAATGCAGCGGACTCAAAGGATGACGCAGCCGGAGGTGATCCCGTTCCACCCCCGGGCCAAATAGTGCGGACAGACCAACGGCGTCCCACCGAACGAACCAGCGGGACGCCGTCGAGTCAAGCGGGACCCGTGGTGCGACCCGGCCCGTCGGCGGGCGGATTCACGCTCGGCGGGTCACCTCGCGGCACCGCCCCCGCACCCCCGTACCACCAGTACGAGGG
>NZ_JBHXCW010000214.1:0-13134 GCF_042725365.1 Lentzea sp. NPDC060358
CAGCCTTGGCGGTGTGCCCGCATGCGGGGCACCGCCGGGGCCTTTCGCGTTGCTCGTCAGTCCTTCACGTCGGAAGGCCTGCCCGCGAGTTCGCCGGTCTTGTTCTCGGCGCTGATCTCCTCGGACACGTGCCTCTTCGCCCGCGCGTTCTCCAGGGCCACGGTCTCCTCGACCGGGTCCGGCGACCACGTGCTGCCAACGACCGGGTGACCGGCCGAGCCGAGCTTGTTCATCTTCTTCGGCACCGACGCGCCCTGGTAGGCGAGCGGGATCGGGTGGCCGTGGTCGTCCACCGGGCCGAGCGGCTGGTGGATCTCGATGAACTCGCCGTGCGGCAGGCGCTTGATGATGCCGGTCTCGACGCCGTGCTCCAGCACCTCGCGGTCACCGCGCTGCAGGCCGATGCACACGCGGTACGAGATGAAGTAGGCGATCGGCGGCAGGACCAGCATGCCGATGCGGCCCATCCACGTCGTCAGGTTCAACGAGATGTCGAACTGGTACGCGAAGATGTCGTTCGCACCCATGAGCAGCAGGACCATGAAGTACGTGATCGCCATCCAGCCGAGCGAGGTGCGGACGGGAACGTCGCGCGGGCGCTGCAGCAGGTTGTGGTGCGCGTAGTCCTTGGTCATCTTGCGCTCGATCCACGGGTACGCCGCCGCGATGCCGGTCAGCAGCGGCAGACCGAGGATGAACGGCAGGAACGGCGCCGGGATCGTGTAGTTGCCCAGGTAGAACTCCCACGCGGGCCAGATGCGGACCAGGCCGTCGGTCCAGCCCATGTACCAGTCGGGCTGCGAGCCGGCGGAGACCTGCGCGGGGTTGTACGGGCCGATGTTCCAGATCGGGTTGATCTGGAAGACGCCACCCATGATCGCGATGACACCCACGACGATGGCGAAGAAGCCACCGCCCTTGGCGGCGAACACCGGCATGATGCGGACGCCGACGACGTTGGTCTCCTTGCGGCCCACGCCCGGGAACTGCGTGTGCTTCTGGTACCAGACCAGCGCGAGGTGCGCCGCGATCAGGCCGAGGATGATGGCCGGGATCAGCAGGATGTGCGCGGTGTAGAGCATCGGGATGATGTCCGTGCCGGGGAACTCCCCGCCGAACATCAGCCAGTTCAGCCACGTGCCGATGACCGGGAACGAGATCAGCAGCGCCGCCATGACGCGCAGGCCGGTGCCGGAGAGCAGGTCGTCCGGCAGCGAGTAGCCGAGGAAGCCCTCGATCGCGCCGAGCATGAACAGCACGATGCCGATGACCCAGTTGATCTCACGCGGCTTGCGGAATGCGCCGGTGAAGAAGATCCGGAACATGTGGACGACGATCGCGCCCATGAACAGCAGCGCCGCCCAGTGGTGGACCTGGCGGACGAACAGGCCGCCGCGCGTCTCGAACGAGATGTCCAGCGTGGACGCGAACGCCCGGGACATCTCGATGCCGCGCAGGTTCTCGAAGGCGCCGTTGTAGGTGACCTCGGTCATCGACGGGTCGAAGAACAGCGCCAGGTAGGTGCCCGACAGCAGCAGCACGATGAAGCTGTAGAGCGCGATCTCGCCGAGCAGGAACGACCAGTGCGTCGGGAAGACCTTGTTCAGCTGTTTACGCAGGCCAGAGGCCGCGTGGTACCGCTCGTCGGCAGCGTTGGCCGCCGCTCCGGCGACGCGCGCGGCCGCGTTGGCCGGCTTCGTCGGCGTGGTGATGGCACTCATGACTTCCGCTCCCAGAACGCCGGACCCACAGCCTCGATGAAGTCACTGCGGGCAACCAAGTATCCCTCTTCGTCCACAGTGATCGGAAGCTGCGGAAGAGGACGGGTCGCCGGGCCGAAGCGCGGCTTGGCGTATTCGAACACGTCGAACTGCGACTGGTGGCACGGGCAGAGCAGCAGACCGGTCTGCTGCTCGAACAGCGACGTCGGACAACCCAGGTGCGTGCAGATCTTCGAGTACGCGTACAGGTCACCGTAGTTGAAGTCCTCCTGGCCCGCACGCTTGGTGATGGGCTGGTTCGGACGCATGCGGATGAGCATGACCGGCGCGTCGGCCCGCTTGAGGGCCGCGACGAGGGCGTGCTCGTCGTCGCGCTCGGACTCGCGGAACGGGAAGACCGTCTCGAAGCCGCCGGGCTCGACGTCCTCGGGACGCACCAGGGAGACCTCGTGGAAGTTGCCGGTGTGGCGGCGGAGGTAGACCTTCTCGCCCTTCTCGGCCTTCCAGCCCGTGTGCCACAGCGAGTTCTTGGTCTCGCTGTCGGAGTGCGGGTTCTTGATGAGCGCGCCCAGCGGAACCGCGGCGACGCCCAGGCCCAGCACGCCGGCGCCGAGGCCCGCGGTGCGCTTGATCAGGCTGCGGCGGCCGATGCCGCTGCGCGCACCCGCGTCGCCGAGCTCGGCGACCAGGGTGGCGCGGTCGACCGCGGTCGACGGGCCGTCGTGGCGCTGCTGCACCGCGAGCTCGTCCGGGATGAACTTCTTCGTGTAGAGCAGCGCGCCGACGCCCAGCGCCACCACCGACAGGCCCAGGAACAGGCCGATCA
Organism: Lentzea sp. NPDC060358; assembly: GCF_042725365.1. NCBI lineage: Bacteria > Bacillati > Actinomycetota > Actinomycetes > Pseudonocardiales > Pseudonocardiaceae > Lentzea > Lentzea sp. NPDC060358. Next base: position 2,548 of record NZ_JBHXCW010000214.1, read on the forward strand.
GCGGGTTGTACAGGTTGTGCAGGAAGTGGGCGCCCTCGTTGGAGGGGGACTCGTACTCCCACGGCCAGAACAGGAACACGCCGAGGAAGGCGAGACCCGACAGCGCGGAGATCATGAACCACAGCGCGACCAGGCGCTGCGCACGACGCTCGGCGCGGGTGCCGGGGACCGGCCACTTGTCCTCGTAGTGGACGAGCTCGACGCCGTCCATCTTCGTGCCGAGCTTGACGAGGTCGTCCCGGCTCATCTCCGCGAGCTCTGCCTCGCTGGGCAGCTCGACCGGCTTGTCGCCGCTCATGCCTTGGCTCCGATCCAGAGGGTCACGCCGATGAGCGCGGCGATCCCCACGATGAACGCGATCAATCCCTCGGACACGGGTCCGAAGCCGCCAAGGGCGTTGCCGCCGGAGTTGTTCTTCCCGTCGGTCACGGACTTGACGTACGCGATGATGTCCTTCTTCTCCTCCGGCGTGAGCTGCCGCTCGCCGAACTTCGGCATGTTCTGCGGGCCGCTCAGCATCGCCGTGTAGATCTGCTCCTCGCTCACCCCGTCGAGGGCCGGTGCGAACTTGCCGGACGACAGCGCGCCACCACGACCCGTGAAGTTGTGGCAGCTGGCGCAGTTGAGGCGGAAGAGCTCGCCACCGCGCGCCGGGTTGTCGCCGCGCAGGGCCTCACCGGACTCGGAGGGCTTCTTCGGGCCCTCGCCGCCGTTGGTGGTGATGTAGGCCATCAGCGCGTTGATCTCCTCGGGGGAGAGCTTCGCGGGCTTGCGGATGGCCTGCGCCTCCTGCCGCGCCATGGGCATGCGGCCGGAGGAAGTCTGGAAGTAGACCGCGGCGTCGCCGACGCCGATCAGGCTCGGCCCGCGGTCCTTGACACCTTCGAGGGACTTGCCGTGGCAGCCCATGCAGGTGTTCAGGTAGATCTGCTCGCCCTGGCGGACCAGGGCGTCCTCCTGCTGCGCCTGCGCGGTCTGCGCCTGGGGGGCGAAGGCGGCGAACAGCATGCCGGCGCTCAGCAGGCCGAAGCCCAGCGCGAGCAGTCCGGCGACCCGGCGGCGCAGCTTCGTGCGGGCGCCGCGGGGGCGTTTCGTCGTGGTGGTCATGGTGTGCGGCAACCCTTGCTGTCAGTTCGGGAGCTCGTGGCTTTGCTGTGTGCCGGCCGGGTCAGGGCACGATGTAGATGACGGCGAACAGGCCGATCCACACGACGTCGACGAAGTGCCAGTAGTAGGACACGACGATCGCCGAGGTGGCCTGCGCCGGCGTGAACTTGCTGAGCTTCGTCCGGATCAACAGGTAGACGAACGCGATCAGACCGCCGATGACGTGCAGGCCGTGGAAGCCCGTGGTCAGGAAGAAGACGGTGCCGTAGGCGGACGACGGGATCGTCGTGCCCTCCTCGACGAGGGTGATGTACTCACCCGCCTGACCGGCGACGAAGATCGCACCCATGATCAGCGTCACGATGTACCAGCGACGCAGGCCGAAGACGTCACCCCGCTCCGCCGCGAACACGCCCCACTGGCACGTGAAGGACGACGCGACCAGGATGATCGTGAAGACCGACGCGTAGGGGACGTTCAGGTGCGTGGGAGCCGGAGGCCAGGCCCCCGTGTCGTTCTGGGCCTTCACCGTGAAGAACATGGCGAAGAGGCCAGCGAAGAACATGAGCTCGCTGGACAGCCAGACGATCGTGCCGACGCTGACCATGTTCGGGCGGTTCAGCGAGTGCACGCGCTGGCCGATTGAAGGCGCTGCCGTGGTCACGAGCAGCATTATTGCTTGCGCTTTTTTGCTCCGCCCATCGGGTCCTGGGCGGATCATGGGTCGGCTGTGTCACACAGCGCGTGATCGTGGAGGAGATGCGGCGATGGGATTGCTGGGCCGATTGCGGGACGCGCTGCGCCGGGAGGTCGTGCCGGCGCTGTCCGCGGACGACCCGGGCCTGGTCGTGGTGGTGGAGGCGTTCGAGGTCGGGGAGGCCGACTCGGCCGCGCTGGCCCGGTCGCCGCGGTGGCGCGCCGACGAGCCCGCCGTGCTGCGCCACCACCTGCGCATCCCCGCTGACCAGGTAGAACGTGCGCGCGAGCTGCTCGCGCCGGACGGCTGGGTGCTCGTCGCCGGCGAGGTGTCGCACGCCAGCCGGGTGCAGAAGCTCGACGCGCTGCACTGCTCCCAGGAACGGTCGCGGATGGCGTCGCTGGCGCAGCGGCTCGGCGGCGACGCCCTGGGGTGGGACGCCCTGCAACCGGCCCGATAGCATCGCGGCGACCTTGGTCACTTTTCCGGGGTCGCTTGCTTTGGACCGCAGTCGGCAGTCGCAGCGGAGGATCGAGAGATGAGCACGCAGACCACGAAGATCCTGGTGTTCAGCCACCGCCCCGAGGTGCGTGAGACGATCATCACTGCAATTGGCCGCCGTCCCGCACCCGACCTGCCGCGCGTGGACTTCGTCGAGGTCGGCGTGATCGCCGACGTCCTCTACGAGGTCGACAACGGCACCGTCGACCTGCTGATCCTCGACGGCGAGGCGCAGCCGACCGGGGGCATGGGCCTGTCCCGCCAGCTCAAGGACGAGATCGCGAACTGCCCGCCGGTCGTCGTGGCCGTGCGCCGCAAGGACGACCGGTGGCTCGCGACGTGGTCGCAGGCCGACGCGGTGCTGGTGCACCCGCTCGACCCGCTGGCCGCCGCCGAAACCGTGGCCGAGGTGCTGCGGGGCTCGGCTGTTCCCGTCGTCAAGGGCTGAGCCGGCATGGGCGAACGGACCTGGCCGTCGCTGCTCAACCGCCTGCTCGACGGCGTCGACCTGACCGCCGACGACACCGCCTGGGGCATGGACCGGGTGATGTCCGGCGAGGCGAGCCCGGCGCAGATCTCGGCGTTCATCGTCGCGCTGCGCGCCAAGGGCGAGACGCCGGAGGAGGTCGACGGCCTCGCGACGATGATGCTCACCCACGCGCGCCGCTTCACCGTGGACGTGCGGGCGGCCGACATCGTGGGCACCGGCGGCGATCATTCCGGTTCGGTGAACATTTCGACGATGGCCGCGATCGTGACGGCCGCGGCGGGTGTCCCGGTGGTCAAGCACGGCAACCGCGCGGCGTCGTCGCAGTGCGGCACGGCGGACGTGCTGGAGGCGCTGGGCGTCGCCATCGACCTGCCCCCGGAGGGCGTGCAGGCCACGGTGCGCGAGCTGGGCATCGGCTTCTGCTTCGCCCCGGTCTTCCACCCCGGCTTCCGGCACGCGGGCCCGGTGCGGCGCGAGATCGGCATCCCGACCTCGTTCAACCTGCTCGGGCCGCTGACGAACCCGGCGCAGCCCACCGTCGGCCTGATCGGCTGTGCCCGCGCGGCCGCGGCGCCGCTGATCGCCGGCGTCTTCGCCCGCCGCGGCAACACCGCCCTGGTGGTGCGCGGCGACGACGGCCTCGACGAGATCACCACGACCACGACGACGTCGGCCTGGCTCGCCCAGGACGGCGCGGTGCGCACGGCGACCATCGACCCGGCGGTGCTGGGCGTGCGGCCGGCGCGCGAGGAGGACCTGAAGGGCGGCGACGCCTCCGTCAACGCCCGGGTGGTCCGCGACCTCGTGGCCGGGGAGACCGGGTCGGTGCGCGACGCGGTGCTGGTGAACGCGGCGGGTGCCATCGCGGCGCACGGCGGGTTCTCCGACGACCTCAACACCGACCTGGCGGCGTCGCTGAGCCGCGCGGCGGACGCCGTGGACTCCGGCAGGGCGGCGGCGCTGCTGAGCCGCTGGGTGGAGCTCTCACAGGCCCTGAAGGGCTAGCCGGCGGGTGGGCGCGACGAGGTCGGGCCCACCCCGCTCCGGTCACCGCCGCAGGCGCGCCGGGTGAACTCCTCGTTTCCGGCGCCGGGTTCGCGTGGCTCGTCCCCGGTGGTCGCGTCCGCCTGTTTCGCCCCGGACGCCCGAGTCGCGACCGCTGTCTCCCGTCTCTTTCGTCACACCTCGTCATCGCCGGGTGACCCGGGCCGCACCATCGCCTCACGGGTGTAGTCCGAGCGAGTGATCGGCCGGAGATGCGCGCCACGTGGCAACCTCGTGGCAATGCCCACCTGGAATGCTGGGCTCATGGTCCTCTACCCGGTGATGAAGCACGTCGTCGCGCGCGCAGCCCGTCTCGTCTACCGCCCGGTGGTCGACGGTCTGGAGAACATCCCCACCGACGGCCCCGTCATCCTGGCGGCCAACCACCTCAGCTTCATCGACAGCGTCGTGATCCCGATGGTCGTGCCCCGGCGGGTGTCGTTCCTCGCGAAGGCGGAGTACTTCACCGGCACCGGGGTGAAGGGGTCGCTGTCGCGCTGGTTCTTCTCCTCGCTCGGCCATGTGCCCGTGCACCGCGGCAAGGGCCGTGACGCGCGCGCTGCGCTCGACACGGCCGCCGAGATCCTCGCCCGCGGCGACGCCTTCGCGATCTACCCCGAGGGCACGCGCTCGCTCGACGGCATGCTGCACCGCGGCCGCACCGGCGTCGCGCGGATGGCGCTCGAGTCCGGGGCGCCCGTCATCCCCGTCGGCATCATCGGCACGGACAAGGTGCAGCCGGTCGGCAGCAGGTTCCCGAAGATCGTCCCCGTGACGGTCCGCTTCGGCGCTCCGCTCGACTTCAGCCGGTACGACGGCATGCAGGAGTCGCTGCCCGTGCTGCGCAGCGTCACCGACGAGATCATCTACCGCATCCTCGACCTGAGCGGTCAGGAGTACGTCGACGCGTACCAGAAGACCCCCGAGAAGGTCACCGCCGCCGCGTAGCCGGGGAGTCCAGGACCAGCGAAGGCCCTTTCCGCCACGGCGGGAAGGGCCTTTTCGCGCGATGGCCGAAATATCGGACAGCAAATCCGCGGCGATATCCGATATGCGATATGTCACATATTGGATATCGGTCGCTGAAAACGACCGAGGCCCCCTCCGCGAACGGAGAGGGCCTCGATGCGGTATCCGATATATCGGATATCAGACTGCAGACTGGCTGGTCAGTCGTGGTTCGGGCCGGTGTGGTACTCGAACACCAGGCCGCCGACCGCGATCAGCACCAGGATGACGGCGATCACCAGCAGCCACACGTGCCAGAACGCCACCGCGACACCCGTGGTCGCCGCCGCAGCCGCCAGGCCGACCGGCCAGTACGAGCCCGGGCTGAAGAAGCCCAGCTCACCGGCGCCGTCGGACACCTCGGCGTCGGGGTTGTCCTCCGGCCGCACCTCGATACGGCGGGCGACGAACCGGAAGTAGGTGCCGGTGATGAGGGCCAGGCCGCCGGTCAGCGCGAGCGCCACCGTGCCGGTGGGCTCGACGTGGCCGGTCGCCTGGTGCGTCCAGAAGCCGTACACGACGGCCATCAGGAACGAGAAGGCCATCACCAGGTCGAATACGCGAGCTTCGATCTTCATCGCGGGGCGTGTCCCTACTTCTGACCCGCGCCGGAGGCCTCGCGGGCCGTCCGGTCGGTGTTGAACGGGGTGGTCGTGGTGGCCAGCGGCGCGCAGAGCTCGCCGCAGTTGACCTGCGACAACGCCTCAGCCGTGGTGTACGTCTTGCCCGTCTTCGGGTTCACTTCCTTGCGGAGCTCGATGTACTTCTCGAAGTCCGCCTCCTGCAACGCGCGGACCTCGAAGTTCATCACCGCGTGGTAGGAGCCGCAGAGCTCGGCGCACCGGCCGACGAACGCACCGGGACGGTCGATCTGGTCGATCTGGAAGACGTTGTCCTGGTTGTTCTTCTCCGGCATCGGGAAGACGTCCCGCTTGAAGTGGAACTCCGGCACGAAGAACGAGTGGATGACGTCCGTCGAGCGCAGCGTGAACTGGATGCGCTTGCCGGCCGGCAGCACCATGACCGGGACCTCGCCCGAGGTGCCGACCGTGCTGACGACGTTGCCCTCTTCGGTCTTGTGGTCCGGGTACTGGAACTCCCAGTTCCACTGGAACGCGATGACGTCGACGTTCACGTCGGGCTTGCCCGACTTGTCCGTGACGTAGTTCTGCGTGATGGCGGTGAAGTAGAACAACACCGCCACGATCACCGTCGGCACGACGATGAGCACGATCTCCAGCGGGAGGTTGTACGCCGTCTGACGGGGCAGTTCCTCCGACTTCTTGCGGTGGAACACCACCGACCACGCGATCAGGCCCCACACGATGACGCCGACGACGAGCGCGGCGATCACGGACCAGGTCCAGAGCTCGCGCATCTTCTCGGCCTGCGGCGTGACGGCCACCGGCCAGCCGAAGCGCAGCACCTCGTCCGTGGAGCAACCGGTGGCCCCGATACCGACCAGGCCGACCAGCCCGGCGGTCTTCGCCAGCCGGGATGCCCTGGTGCCCTCCTTCAGGCCCACTGCTCGCCCGCCTCCTCGTTCCATGCCAACGGATCAAGCGGGAGCGTAGCCCAGCGGAACTGCGCTCACCCCTCGGGGGCACCGCCGCTGCGGTGCAGTTTCGGTCACACAGAGCCCCTTCGGCATACTGGGGACTTCCCCGTGGTCTTCCCCTTCCTGTTTCTTGAGAGGTGCGAGAGCCTTGTGCGGCCTGGCAGGACTTGTTTGCCCCAGCGAGAACGAGGCGGAGAACGCACGTCCGGCGGTGGAGGCGGCGCTGCGCTGCATGCGCCACCGAGGACCTGACGAGAGCGGGACCCGGCGGGTCGACGAGGTCGTCTTCGGCTTCAACCGCCTCGCCATCATCGACATCGAGCACTCCCACCAGCCCCTGACCTGGGGCCCGCCGGAGTCGCCGAGCCGGTACACGATCAACTTCAACGGCGAGGTCTACAACTACCTCGAGCTGCGGGCCGAGCTCACCGAGAAGCACGGCGCCGTCTTCCACACCGACGGCGACACCGAGACCATCGTCGCCGCGTACCACTACTTCGGCCCGGCGGCGATCACGCGGCTGCGCGGCATGTTCGCCTTCATCATCTGGGACTCCGAGCGCGGCGTGCTGTTCGGCGGCCGCGACCCGTTCGGCATCAAGCCGCTGTACTGGGCGCAGGGCGGGCGCGGTGTCGCGTTCTCGAGCGAGAAGAAGATCCTGCTGGAGATCGCCCCGACGCTCGGCATCGAGCCGAAGATGAACGTCAAGGGCTTGCAGCACTACCTGACGCTGCAGTACGTGCCGGAGCCCGCGTCGCTGCACGACTCGATCAACCGCGTCGAGTCCGGCCACTCGTTCACGCTCACGCCCGGCACCCGGCCGAAGTTCGAGCGCTACTTCCCGGCGGAGTTCAAGATCCGCACCGTCCGCGGCGAGGCCGAGGCGAACGCGCTCTACGACGACATCACCGCCGCGCTGCGCGACTCGGTCGCCAAGCACATGCGCGCGGACGTGACGGTCGGCTCGTTCCTGTCCGGCGGCATCGACTCGACGGTCGTCGCGGCGCTCGCCAAGGAGCACAACCCGGACCTGATCACGTTCACCACCGGTTTCGAGCGTCAGGGCTTCTCCGAGGTCGACGTGGCCGCGGAGTCGGCGGCGCTGATCGGCGTGAAGCACGTGGTCCGCACGGTCAGCGCGCAGGAGATGATGGACTCCCTGCCGCTGATCACCTGGTACCTCGACGACCCGGTGGCGGACCCGGCGCTGGTGCCGCTGTGGTTCATCGCGCGCGAGGCGCGCCAGCACGTGAAGGTCGTGCTGTCCGGCGAGGGCGCGGACGAGCTGTTCGGCGGGTACACGATCTACCGCGAGCCGCTGTCGCTGGCGGCGTTCGAGAAGGTCCCCGGCGCGCTGCGCAAGGCCATGGGCAAGGTCTCGACGAAGATCCCGCACGGCGTGCGGGGCAAGGACCTGCTGCGCCGCGGCGCGCTCACGCTGGAGGAGCGCTACTACGGCAACGCGCGCATCTTCCTCGACGACCACCTGCGCCAGGTGCTCAAGACCTACGACCCGAACGTCTCGCACATGGACGTCACGGCCGGGCCGTACCGCGAGTCGCAGAACTACGACCCGGTCACGCGCATGCAGCACGTCGACCTGTTCACGTGGCTGCGCGGCGACATCCTGGTCAAGGCCGACAAGATGACCATGGCGAACTCGCTGGAGCTGCGGGTCCCGTTCCTCGACCCCGAGGTCTTCCGGATCGCCTCGCAGATCCCGAGCGACCTGAAGATCACCCCGGACACCACGAAGTTCGCGCTGCGCAAGGCGATCCGCGACATCGTGCCCGCGCACGTGCTGAACCGCCGCAAGCTCGGCTTCCCGGTGCCCATCCGGCACTGGCTCAAGGACGAGATGCACGACTGGGCGGTCGACGTCGTGCGGTCGTCGCAGACCGACCAGTACCTCGACAAGACCGCGGTGCTGCGCCTGATCGAGGAGCACCGCTCCGGCGTGCTCGACCACAGCCGCCGCATCTGGGCGCTGCTCGTGTTCATGATCTGGCACGGCATCTTCGTCGAGGCCAGGATCAGCCCTCAGGTGCCGGAACCGCACTACCCGGTCAAGCTGTAGCGGCCGGTCGGGTTCCAGCAGGTCGGGCCCCCTCCGCAGAGGGGGCCCCGCTCGTCTACCGGCGGCCCTGGGCGCCGCAGATCGCGTACGAGCTGACGACGGTCTCGGGCGAGGCCATCAGCTCCAGGTAGCGGTCGAACTCGTCGTCGGTGAGCGGCAGCCGCGCGCGCACCATCCGCGCGGTCTCGGCGAGCAGCCGGCACCCCGGCGAGCCGCCCTCCCACTCCTGCACCTCGCGCGACCCGGTGACGTCGTGCAGGCCGGTGTCGGCCAGCGCCTTCTCGATGCGGGCGCCCCACGCGAGCTCCGCGCCGGCCTGGTCGAGCAGCGTGAGCAGGGCGTTCTTCACCCGCATGATCAGCTTCGCGTCGTCGGGGGCGGCCGAGAGCACCTCGAGCGGCAGGCAGTCGAACTCCTCGAGCACGAGCCACCCGCCCGGCCGCAACGCGTCGTGCAACTTGCGCAGGATCGCGTCGCGGGCGGGGAGGTGGAAGAGCACGAGGCGCGCGTGAACCAGGTCGAACGCGTTGCCAGGTAATACATTGGACACGACGTCGTGCTCGAGGACCGTGACGTTGTCGCGTTCCTCGAGCCTTCGCACATCGATGTCGGTGACCGTCACGTGCCCGGACGGCGCGACGACGTCGGCGAGCCAGGTGGCCACCGACCCGCCACCGCCCCCGACCTCGAGACAACGCCAGCCGTCCGCGACGCCGAGCTGCTCGGCGCGGGCGAAGGTGCCCGCGTCGAGCAGGGCGCTCAGCGCGTCGAACTTCGGATCGGGCGACTCAGCGGTGTCGCCGAACAGGTACGTCCCCATTGTCCGATCATGGCAGGACGGGGGCGATCTCCTCGACGGCCGCGTCCCCGAACGCTCCGCGCAGCCGCTCCAGGGCCGCGTCGCGCTCCAGCACCCACTCCTGCGTGCCGATCGTCTCGAGCACCTCGACGGCGATCAGCGAGCCCAGCTGAGCTGCGCGTTCAAGGCTCAGGCCGGCGGTGATGCCCGCGAGGAAGCCGGCGCGGAACCCGTCGCCGACGCCGGTCGGGTCGGTCTTCGCGACCTCGGGGACGGCGGGGACGTGCAGCGAGAGACCGTCGCGGTCGACGATCTCGACGCCCTTGGCGCCGAGCGTGGTGACGCGCCTGCCGACGCGGGCGAGGACGTCGGCCTCGGTCCAGCCGGTCTTCTGCAGCAGCAGTTCCCACTCGTAGTCGTTGCTGAAGAGGTACTCGGCGCCCCCGACGAACGCGCGCGCCTGCTCGCCGTCCATGCGGGCGAGCTGCTGCGACGGGTCGACGGCGAAGCGGAAGCCGCGCTGACGGCACTCCTCGGCGTGCCGGAGCATGGCCGCGGGGTCGTCGGGGCTGATCACGACGAGCTGCAGGTCCTCGACGCGGTGCGCGATCGGCGCGAGCTCGATGTTGCGCGACTCGGCCATGGCGCCCGCGTAGAAGGACGCGATCTGGCACATGTCGTCGTCCGTCGTGCAGACGAACCGCGCGGTGTGCGCGACCTCGGACACGTACACGCCGGAGGTGTCGACGCCGTGCCGCTCGAGCCACGACCGGTAGTCGTCGAAGTCCCTGCCGACGGCGCCCACGAGCACCGGGCGCACGCCGAGCACACCGAGGCCGAACGCGATGTTCGCGCCGATGCCACCGCGGCGGACCACGAGGTCGTCGACCAGGAAGCTCAGCGACACGCGGTCGAGACGCTCCGCCACCAGTTGGTCGGCGAATCTGCCCGGGAAGTGCATCAGATGGTCGGTCGCGATGCTGCCGCACACGGCTACCGGCACGTCGGCCCTCTTTCTCTTGTCGCGCTGAGTGACAGCTCACCCTGGTGAGTGCAGCTGTGAAGACTACCGTTTGGTAGGGCTACCGCAGGTCAGAGCGTCCCAATACGGTCAGGGCGTGACGATCCCCGAAGCGACCACGATGAGTGAGCTGATCGACGACTGCGCGCAGCTCCCGTTCGCCCTGACCCACCCCGAGCACCCCCTACCGACCCCACGCGATGCCGCGCCGTGGCGGGTGGACGAGCGGTGCGCTAAACCTGTTGATTTCTTTTTTTATGATTGGGTGTGAACTGAGTTCTACAC
>NZ_JBHXCW010000215.1:0-13083 GCF_042725365.1 Lentzea sp. NPDC060358
CGCCCTAGACGCGTGGTAACCACGGAGGAAAACCAGTGAGCGAGCCGATTCTCGAGCTGCGCGGCATCAACAAGAGCTTCGGTCCCGTGCACGTCCTGCACGACATCGACCTCGTCGTGAACCCAGGCGAGGTCACCGCCCTCGTCGGCGACAACGGCGCGGGCAAGTCGACGCTGGTCAAGTGCATCGCGGGCATCCACCCCACCGACTCCGGTGAGGTCCTGTTCAACGGCGAGCCGGTCCACATCAAGGGCCCGCGCGACGCCGCCGAGCTCGGGATCGAGGTCGTCTACCAGGACCTCGCGCTCGCCGACAACCTCGACATCGTCCAGAACATGTTCCTCGGCCGTGAGCGCACCAAGAGCGGCCTGCTCGACGAGACCGACATGGAGCAGGCGGCGCGCAAGACGCTGGCGTCGCTGTCCGTGCGCACGGTCAAGTCGGTGCGCACCCAGGTCTCGTCGCTGTCCGGCGGCCAGCGCCAGACCGTGGCGATCGCCAAGGCCGTGCTGTGGAACAGCAAGGTCGTGCTGCTCGACGAGCCCACCGCGGCGCTCGGCGTCGCGCAGACGCGGCAGGTGCTCGACCTCGTCCGCCGGCTCGCGGAGCAGGGCCTGGGCGTCGTCCTGATCAGCCATAACATGAACGACGTCTTCGAGGTCGCCGACAAGATCGCGTGCCTCTACCTCGGGCGCATGGCCGCCGTCGTGGGGTCCAAGGACGTCACGCACGGCCAGGTGGTCGAGCTGATCACCGCCGGTCGTTCCGGTGACCTGGGCATCGCCCGCCCCGAGGCGGCGACGATCTGATGAGTTCCGAAGAGGCGAGCATGACCGACACCACCGAAACGCCCGCGCAGGAAACCCCGCAGCAGGGCGCGATCTCCGACTTCGGCATCGACACGACGTCGCAGTCCACGGGCGAGGCCGTCCGCGACTACTGGGCCAGGGTCCGCGGCGGCGAGCTCGGCTCGCTGCCCGCGCTGCTCGGGCTCATCGTGCTGCTGATCGTGTTCAGCGCGCTGTCCGACACGTTCTTCACCCTCGGCAACCTCGCCAACCTGCTCCAGCAGGGCGCCAGCATCACCATCATCGCGATGGGCCTGGTGTTCGTGCTGCTGCTCGGCGAGATCGACCTGTCCGCCGGTACCGCGTCCGGTGTGACCGCCGCGGTGATGGCACTGCACCTGATCAACAACGGCAACCTGCTCGGCGGCATGGGCGACACGGTCTTCTACGTGTTCTGCGGCCTGCTGGTGGTCGCGATCGTGCTCGCCGTGATCATGAAGATCTGGGCGGGTGCGGCCATCTCGGCGATCGCACTGGTGATCGCCGCGGTCGGCATCCCCGCGAACCCCTGGCTCGAGATGCTGCTCGCGATCTCCGTCGGCTGCGCCATCGGCTGCATCACCGGCTTCCTGGTCGCTCGGGTCGGCATCCCGTCGTTCGTCGTGACCCTGGCGCTGTTCCTGGTCTGGGGCGGTGTCGTGCTCCAGTTCATCGGTGACGGCGGCACCCTCGGCCTGCGCGACGACACGATCTTCAACGTCGCCAACGGCAACCTGAACTTCGTGGGCTCGTGGGCCCTGTTCGTCATCGCCGTCGGCGGCTACGCGGCGGTCGTGCTGACCCGGCACTTCTCGCGGCTGCGCAAGGGCCTCGTCGCCCAGCCGACGTCGCTGGTGCTCGGCAAGATCGGCGCCCTCGCGGTGCTGGCCGCGGTCATCACCTACGCGCTCTCGCTCAACCGGGCGCCGAGCAACCTCGTGGTGATCGAGGGCGTTCCGTACGTGGTCCCGCTGGTCCTGGTGCTGCTCGTGATCGGCACGTTCGTGCTCGACCGCACCAGCTACGGACGCCACGTCTACGCCGTCGGCGGCAACAAGGAAGCCGCCCGCCGCGCCGGCATCAACGTCGAGCGCATCCGCATGAGCGTCTTCGTGATCGCCTCCTCGGCGGCCGCGATCGGCGCCATCGTGTACTCGTCGAAGGTCGGCTCGGTCGACCCGAACGCCGGTGGCGGCAACACGCTGCTGCTGTCGGTCGGCGCGGCCGTCATCGGTGGCACGTCGCTGTTCGGCGGCAAGGGCCGCCTGCGCGACGCGGTGATCGGTGGTGCGGTGCTCGCGATCATCCAGAACGGCATGGGCCTGCTCAAGCAGCCCGCCGCCGTGGTGTTCATCGTGACCGGTCTCGTCCTGCTGCTCGCCGCGAGCGTCGACGCCCTGTCCCGGCGCCGGGCAGCGACCGCGGCTCGCTGACGAGGTGACCGGACCCACCTCCGGCACCCGTCCCGACGAGATCCGCAGGCACAACAGGACGGCGCTGCTGCGCCGCCTGCACGTCGACGGACCGTCCACCAGGGCGTCGCTCGCGGCCGAGCTCGGGCTCAACCGCAGCACCATCAAGGCCCTGGTGGACGGGCTCGCCGAAGCCGGCGTGGTCGCCGAACGCGTGCCCGCTCTGCGCAGCGGAGCGGGCCGCCCGTCCCTGCTGGTCCTGCCCCAGCCGCACGCCGCCGTCGTCATCGCGATCGACGTGCGGGTGGAGCACGTGGCCATGGGGTTCGTCGGCCTCGGAGGCGAGATCCTCGGACGGGACAGCTGGAACCTGCACCGGACGCGTGATCCGGGGGAGGTCATCACGCACATCGTCGAGTCGGCGCGCCTCATGGCCGACGACCTCGACGCCACCGCGGTAGGGGTGGGCATCTCGGTGCCCGGCGTGGTGCGGCGCGCCGACGGGCACGTGCACGAGGCCCCGAACCTGCACTGGACGGGCGTGGCGCTCGGCAAACGACTGGAGTCGGTGCTGAAGCTGCCGGTCCAGGTCGGCAACGACGCGGAGCTCGGCGCATTGGCCGAGCACGTCCGCGGTGCCGCACAGCAGTCCTCGGACATGGTCTACATCTCCGCGGACGTCGGCGTCGGCGGCGGTGTGATCCTGTCGGGACAACCGTTGCGCGGGTCCGGCGGCTACGTCGGCGAACTGGGGCACATGGTCGTCAACCCGCGCGGCCTGCGCTGCTACTGCGGCTGCGACGGATGCTGGGAGACCGAGGTCGGCGAACCGGCGCTGTGCCGGGCACTCGGCCTGCCGGACGACGCCCCGCGCGGCGCCGTCGTGGCGGCGTTACGGGCGCTCGACGACCCGTCGGTGCTCGACGAGTTCGCAGGCTGGCTCGCTCTCGGTCTCGCGAACATCGTCAACGTCCTCGGTCCCGAACTGGTCGTGCTCGGCGACCTCTACACGGCACTGCCCGAGTCGGTGGTCGAGTCGGTGAGCTCCGCCGTGCAACGGCGCAGCCTCGTCTCCCGCGCGGTCGGCGGGACCCAGGTCGTCACCTCGCCGCTGGGCAGGGACGCGAAGCTGGTCGGCGCCGCGGAACTGGCGTTCGAGCCCGTCCTGGACACCCTGTAGCCGGCCCGGAAAAGCGAAGGGGGCGGAGATCCTCGCGGATCCCCGCCCCGAGCGGCTAGGTGGGGTGGAAGTCAGCCCTGCTGAATCTCAGCAGCGAGTTCGCGCAACTTCTCACTGTGCGCCCGGGCGTGGTGCCCGCAGAACAGCAACTCGCCCCCGGACGGGAGCAAGGCGCGAACCTGGGCAGCAGCCCCGCAGCGGTCGCAGCGGTCGGCAGCGGTCAACTCGGGGCGGGTGAGTGCTGCAGTCATGATGAATCTCCCTCCGTCCCAGCAACGGAACGAAGTGTCCCGGTGCCCTCTTACCAAGCTGCGACCACAGCGCCCCTGGGTGGGTGCGCGGTGCTCGCTGGCTCCACTCTGACAGACGTTCTGGCGATAGTCAGTGTTCCCGTGTGCGTGGCGACTCGCGTCACTATGCGATTTACCCGGCTGCAGCAGGCTCACACCTGCGTTCTCCACCGGTTCACCGTCTTGACACGTACTCTCCGCGACGGAAAACCCGCTGGTGGAGCAGTGCTTTCGGGCTGTTCGGTCGGTTGCGTGCGACCGTGAGTGTGATATCGGTTGCCCTTGTCCGCCCGCAGCGAACAGGTCACGAACGTCCCACGATTCGGACGCGAGAGCGTGATCATGTGGACCACGGCAGCACCGTCAGCGCGGGCCACTGCTCCTGCCAGCGCCGCGTCTTGGTCTCGTAGACGGCACGCGGCGCGAGCACCGGGTTGGGCCGGACGACGAGGCCGGCCACGTCGTCGAGACCGTGCGGCGCGTAGACGTGCCACCGGTCTCCGTCGAGCCGGACGCCCACGCAGCACGTCGTCGAGGCGAACGAGTCGATGGCCGCCTCGGTGGACGTGTGAGGCGGGCAGGGAACCCCGAAGCGGTCCTCGTACCAGAGGTGCACCCGCGCCTCGTTGCGGATCTCGACCACGACCGGCAGGTCCGCGAACACCCGCGCCCCGGCCCGGATGACCTCGTCCTCGGCGTCCCAGCCGAGATCCGCGGCGTCGAAGTAGAACAGGTCGTAGTCCCGGATGCCCTCGGTCGGCGGCCGCCCGGTCACCACGTTCCACACCGTCTGGAACACGCACCCGGCCGTCAGGTACCAGTCCGGCAGGCCGAGGACCTCCGCCCGGCGCAGCACCTCCACCAGCACCTCGTTGCGCCTGAGCGCCTCGCAGAGCCCGTCCGCGTCCATCTCCCGGCCCTCCACGCCATGCACACGCGAAGGCCCCGCACCGAACCGGTGCGGGGCCTCGTGCGTATGTCCCGGTATGACCTAGTCGAGGTAGTCGCGCAGGACCTGCGAGCGCGACGGGTGGCGGAGCTTCGACATGGTCTTCGACTCGATCTGGCGGATCCGCTCGCGGGTCACGCCGTAGACCTGGCCGATCTCGTCGAGCGTGCGCGGCTGGCCGTCGGTGAGGCCGAAGCGCAGCCGGACGACGCCCGCCTCGCGCTCGGACAGCGTCGCGAGAACCGACTGGAGCTGGTCCTGCAGCAGCGTGAACGAGACCGCGTCGACCGCGACGACCGCCTCGGAGTCCTCGATGAAGTCGCCGAGCTGGCTGTCGCCCTCGTCGCCGATCGTCTGGTCCAGCGAGATGGGCTCACGCGCGTACTGCTGGATCTCCAGCACCTTCTCGGGCGTGATGTCCATTTCCTTGGCGAGCTCCTCCGGGGTGGGCTCGCGGCCCAGGTCCTGGAGCAGTTCGCGCTGGATGCGACCGAGCTTGTTGATGACCTCGACCATGTGCACCGGGATGCGGATGGTGCGGGCCTGGTCGGCCATCGCGCGGGTGATCGCCTGCCGGATCCACCAGGTGGCGTACGTGGAGAACTTGTAGCCCTTGGTGTAGTCGAACTTCTCGACCGCGCGGATCAGACCGAGGTTGCCCTCCTGGATCAGGTCCAGGAACGCCATGCCGCGGCCGGTGTAGCGCTTGGCCAGCGACACGACGAGGCGGAGGTTCGCCTCGAGCAGGTGGTTCTTGGCACGCTCGCCGTCGCGGACGATCCAGCGCAGGTCGCGGCGCAGCTGCGGGGTGAGCTTCTCCTGCTCCTCCTCGGAGCGGCGCACGCGCTCGGCCGCGTACAGACCGGCCTCGATGCGCTTGGCGAGCTCGACCTCCTCCTCGGCGTTGAGGAGGGCGACCTTGCCGATCTGCTTGAGGTAGGCGCGGACGGAGTCGGCCGAGGCGGTGAGCTCCGCGTCCTTGCGCGCCTGGCGCAGGGCCTCGGACTCCTCCTCGTCCCAGACGAAGTCGCCCTCGTTCTTGGGGTCCTCCGCCTCCTCGGGCTCGTCCACGACGGGCTCGTCGACGATCTCGACGTCCTCGACCAAGTCCTCGGCGCCGGGAGCGCCTTCCATGTCCTCCGGCTCGTCGCCGTCGGCCTTCTTGGTCGCGCCCTTCGCGGCGGGGTCGGCCTTGCCGGCCGGCTTGCGCGGGGCCTTGGCTGCGGGCTTCTTCGCTGCCGCAGCGGTCGTCTTGCGCTTCGGCTTCTCCTCGGCCTCGCCGGCCGCGGTCGCCTTGGTCGTCTTGGCGGCGCTCGCGGCGGAGCTGGAGCGTCGGGTTGCGGTTTCTGCGGCTGCCACGTACGCCCTTTCGCGACGGTCGTTCAAGGCGGACCGGAGGGCGCGAAACCTCGGTCGCCAGAGTTCAGGGGATCTCCCCGCCGATCTTGCTTGGCGGGTCTGCGTTCCATTGTAACGACGTCGGTGACGCGGTGTTGCGCCCCGAGGTGGTTCGAGGCGCTCTCACCTGCGTTCTCGCAGCTAGATCGAGTAAGGAGGGTCGGACACGTTTCGGTGTCGAATGGTCGCGGTGACCGTGTTCAGGGCCGGACGCCGTGCGCGGCGGCCCAGGCGGCACCGACGATGCCCGCGTCGTTCTTCAGCGACGCGGCGACGACCTCCGTGCGGACGTTGAGCAACGGCAACCACTTGTGCGCCTTCTTGCTCACGCCGCCACCGGCGATGATCAGGTCCGGCCAGATGAGGTCCTCGAGCACGTTGATGTAGCGCGTGACGCGAGGGGTCCACTCCTCCCAGGACAGGTCCTTCTCCTCCTTCACCGACGCCGCCGCGCGCTTCTCCGCGTCGTGACCGTCCACCTGCAGGTGGCCGAACTCGGTGTTCGGGACGAGCTTGCCGTCCAGGAACACCGCGCTGCCGATGCCCGTGCCGAACGTCAGCAGCACCACGGACCCGGCCTTGCCGGCGCCCGCGCCGAACGACATCTCCGCGATGCCGGCCGCGTCGGCGTCGTTCATCACGACGACGTCCTCCGGCTTGCGCTTGAGGCGCTCGGCGAAGAGGGTCTGCGCGTCGCAGTTGATCCAGCCCTTGTCCACGTTCGCGGCGCTGAGGGCGACACCGTGCTTGACCACGCACGGCAGCGTGATGCCCACAGGACCGTCCCACTGGAACTTCTCGACGATCTCGGCGACGACCTCCGCGACCGCCTCCGGCGTCGAGGGCTGAGGCGTGGGGATCCGCATGCGCTCGCCGTCCAGTGCTCCTGCCTCGAGGTCGACCAGGCCGCCCTTCACGCCGGAGCCGCCGATGTCCACACCGAACCCGCGGGTGATGCCCATTCCCCGTGGTCCTTCCTACTCGATCCTGCTGGCTTCGATTCAGTAACCGTGGTGCGCAGACATTAGCCTGACGTCGTCCGATAGTCCCGTGCTAGTGACGCAGGAGGGAACCGGTCGTGTTCGATCCCCGGCCGCTCGTCGACATCGCCACAGCCGTCGGACTGGAGGCGGGAGCGCTTGTTCAGCGCATGCGCGCCTCCGCCGTCGTCTCGTTCGACACCAAGAGCACGTCCACCGACGTCGTCACCGAGGCCGACCGCGCCTCGGAACAACTCGTCCGGACGCGTCTGTCCGAGTTGCGCCCCGGCGAACCGGTGCTCGGCGAGGAGGAGGGCGGCACCGTCGTCGAGGGCCTGACGTGGGTCGTGGACCCGATCGACGGCACCGTCAACTACCTCTACGGCATCCCCTGGTACGCGGTGTCGATCGCGGCGCAGCTCGACGGCGAGTCGGTCGCGGGCGCCGTGGTGGAACCGGCGACGGGACGGGTGTGGACCGCGGCCCGCGGGCACGGCGCGTTCCTGGACGGTCAGCCGCTGCACGTCTCCGCGACGACCGACCTGTCGTTGTCGCTGCTCGGCTACGGCTTCGCCTACCGCCCGGAACGGCGCCGCCGCCAGGCGCAGACGTGGGCGGGCATGTCCACGCGCGTGCGCGACCTGCGCCGGGCGGGCGCGGCGTCGCTCGACCTGTGCTCGGTGGCGGCCGGGCGGCTCGACGCCTACGCCGAGCACGGGCTGGGCCGGTGGGACTGGGCGGCCGGCGGGCTGGTGGCGGCGGAGGCCGGCGCGGTCGTGCGGCTGCCGGGGTCGTCGCCGGAGCTGGGGGAGGACGCGACGTTCGCCGCGGCCCCCGGGATCGCCGACGCGATGTACGACGCACTGGTGGAGTGCGACTTCGGCAAGGTCTGAGTCGACGTCGTCCACCCGGATCAACCTCGCATCAACTCGTCAACCTCGAATCAACGTCGACCAGCCCGATCAACGTTGATTCGAGCCCAGTCAACGTTGACGACGTGCACGATGACCATGAAAGAAGGCCCCCGCCGCGGCGGGGGCCTTCAACGTGGACGAGGAGAGGTCAGCAGGTCACGTCGCGCGCGCCGGCCAGGTTGTCCGGGTTCAGCGTCGGCGGGGCCTGGGCCGCGACCTGGCCCCCCTGCTGCTCGGGCTGCTGCGCCGCCCACTCGGTGAGCTGGTCGAGCACCTTGCGGGCGTTGCCGTTCGGCTTGACCTCGTCGAACTTCTTGCCGACCGCGACGTCGACCGTGGCGTCCTGGCGCTCGTCGCGCACGAGCTCCAGGCACGGCTCCAGCAGCGACAGCGTCCGCGCCGCCTGCGCGCCGGGCGCGCCGAAGCGGAGCTGGCCGCGGCACGTCATGTCGCCCGCCGGGTAGATCGGGTCGTTGCCGGGGTCGGCGGCCTGCTTCAGGCCGAGCTCGGTGAGCTGCGTGGCCACGGTCTTGGCGTGGTTGCGCTGCGTCGAGGCGTTGACGACCTTGAAGTTGACCTCGCCGATCGGCACCGGGGTGGTGCGGTCGAGCGCGTCGTGCTCCAGCACCGTGCCCAGAGGCGGGGGCGGAGCCGTCGACGGCGCGGCGGGATCGGCTCCCGCGGTGGCCGACGTCGTCACGCCGCCCGGCGCGTTGCACCTGATGGCGGCGTCCACGTCACCCGCGCTGCCGAGCACCTTCACCCAGACGAACACGGAGCTGGCCAGCAGCACCGCGAACAGGACGAGCGCGGGCACGGGCCGACGCCTCTTGTAAGGCGTCAAGCTCCCCGATGCGGATCCCACGTCCGAAGCCTCCCCGTGATCCGTCCCCTGTGATCAGCCTAGGCCCTGCCCGGCTGGCGCGCGCCCCGGAGTACGTGACCCGCTGCACCGGCCCGATCGCTCACGGTCAGGACGGTACCGGCCCGGCGTCAGGTTGCACGCCGGGCTGAACGTGCTCCCGCACAGGGTATCGGTCCAGCGTAGAAAGGTTGTGTCACCCGTCCGGTCGGTAAGGGGTAACCCGATGCGAGTGCACTCGGACAATGAGCTACCCTCTGCGCGCTCCGCCCACAAGTGGATCAAGCCGACGGTCACGTCGAGGGGGTTGGCTCGGCCCCGTGGGTGAGAGACCTACGTCACCTTGACGTGGGGCACAAAAGAGGGCGCTGGAGCGTTAACCAGCGACACGAACAGTCTCCGTAGACCGCAGGGGTGAAGAAGATGGCGACCGACTACGACGCGCCGCGTCGCAGCGAGGCGGACGAACTCGCTGAGGACTCCCTCGAGGAGTTGAAGGCCCGGCGGAACGAGACGCAGTCCGGCGTCGTCGACGTCGACGAGGACGCGAGCGCGGAGAACTTCGAGCTGCCCGGCGCCGATCTGTCCGGCGAGGAGCTCACCTTCAAGGTGCTGCCCAAGCAGGCCGACGAGTTCACGTGCTCGAAGTGCTTCCTGGTGCACCACCGCAGCAGGCTCGCCGAGGACAACGGCGGCGTCTACATCTGCCGCGACTGCGCTTGAGCAGTCGATCCGAGAAACTTCTGGGCGCTCACCCTCACGGGTGGCGCCCAGTTGTGTTCGGTCAGCTCCTGATCGCGGCGACCAGCGCTTCCGGGTGACGTGTGCTGATCACCCAGTAGGGGGTCGGGTCCTGCGGGTCGTCCACCCGCACCCGCACGAGCGGCTTGACCCAGCCGCGGTGCACGACGTACGCCGCCGGGTCGAGTTCGGGACCCATCGTCCTGCGCTTGTGCTCGGGGGCGACGATCTCGGCGTCGCCGAGCAGCTCGAGCGGGATGTGCGCCTCGCCCGCCCGCAGCTCGCCGTCCGCCACCTCGACCTTCGTCGAGCCGAGCCGGATGATCAGCAGGACCGTCAGCGGCAGCAGGACCACGTACGGCAGCCACGACCGCACGCCGGGGAAGCCCATGTGGATCTCGGCGGCCAGCAGCGCGGCGGCCAGCAGCGGCAGCGGCCAGAACCACCACGTCACGTACAGGCGCTCGCGGTGGGTCGTAGTGGCGGTCACGGCAGTCTCACTCACGTCGTCAGGGTAATCTCGCCCGCCGTGTCCAGCGTCGAGGTGTTGCTGACCCGGCTCGATCCGGGGGTTCCCGTGCCCGCCTACGCCCGTCACGGCGACGCGGGCGCCGATCTGGTCACCACGTCGGACGTGGTCATTCCACCAGGCGAGCGCGCCGTCGTCGGCACCGGTGTCGCCATCGCGCTGCCCGAGGGGTACGCGGGTTTCGTGCACCCCAGGTCGGGGCTGGCCGCGCGGGCCGGGCTGAGCGTGGTCAACACGCCCGGCACGATCGACTCCGGCTACCGCGGTGAGATCCGCGTTTGCCTCGTGAACCATGATCTCCGTGAGCCGATCGCGCTGGTGCGCGGCGACCGGATCGCCCAGCTCGTCGTCCAGCGCGTCGAGCACGCGGTGTTCCGCGAGGTGACCGAGCTGCCGGAGACGGAGCGCGGTGCGGGAGGCTATGGCTCGACCGGCGGGCACGACGTGCTCGCCCGTACGAATGCAGAGGGGTAGGGCATGTTCGGAAGGCGCCGCAAGCGCGGTCGTCACTCCTCCGGGGCAGTCGAGACGGGTCCCGAGCTCGACGAGGACTTCGACGACGTCGGCCCGTGGGACTCGACCGTGGCGCCCCGTGACGACGTGCAGCGGCTCGACCTGGGATCGGTGCAGCTGCCGATGCCGGACGAGGCCCAGCTGCAGGTCGAGATGGACCAGCAGAACGGTTCCGTGCGCGCGGTGCACGTCCTCACGTCCGTCGGCCAGCTGACGGTCAGCGCGTTCGCCGCGCCGAAGTCGGGCGGCCTCTGGAAGGAGGTCGGCGCGGAGCTGGTGCAGGGCCTCAAGGAGGACGGCGCCCGCATCAACCGCGAGAACGGCGAGTGGGGCGAGGAGATCACCGCGCGCAACCAGGGCGTGCAGATCCTCTTCGTCGGCGTCGACGGCCCGCGGTGGATGCTGCGCGGTGTCGCCGCCGGCCCCGAGGAGCACTTCGCGCAGAACTCGGAGGCGCTGCGCGAGATGCTGCGCGGCACCGTGGTCGTGCGCGGCGAGCAGCCGATGCCGCCCCGCACCCCGCTGCCGGTCGAGCTGCCGGAGGCGATCGCCCGGCACATCCAGCAGCAGGGTTAGCCCAGCGCCTGCTGCCACGCCTGCACCGCACGCCCCAGCGCGTGCGGGTAGGCGTCCAGCGTCGTGGTCGTGAGCACGGCGCGTGGGACGGCTTCCGCCCACGCCCGTGCCACCGCGATCGGGTGGACCGGGTCGTCGGTGCACCCGACGATCCCCGTCGGCACGCGCAGCGACCTCAGCTCGTCGAGCGTCGGCGCCGCCGACTCCGCCGCCTCCTCGAAGTGCGGCACGAGCCGGTCGCCGTACCCGCGCCACGCCCGCGTCAGCTCGTCGTGCAACCAGCCGGTCGTGCTCGCGAGGGCCGCGTCCAGTCCGTGCTCGGTCACGACCTGTGCGCTGGCCTTCGCGGCGAGGGCTGCGGGAGCGCCGTTCGCGGCACCGGTCCACGCGGGCAGCGCGAGGACCAGACCTGCGCACTTGTCCGGGTTCCGCACCGCCCAGAGCGCGGCGACGTGCGCGCCGAGCGAGACACCGCCCACCACGATCGGGTGGCCCTCCCAGGCGGTGTCGAGCGCCGTCAACCGTTCACACAGGGTCCGTACTCTCGGAGCGGTGAGAACGGCGCCGACCTGCGACAACGGCTCGGCGAACACGGTTCGGACAAACACCTCGTCGGAGGCGGTTCCGGGCAGCAGGACGACGGTCGCGGCAGGCACACCCGAGATTGTCGTGCCCCGTGCGTACCCTCACTGTCAGACGGTCCACACCACTGGGCCACCAGAGCACCGCAGGAGTCGGGGATGGGCGGCTATTGGCACCGCTTGGTGCGTCGCTTGACCAGCGACGTGGCCGAGCTCGACGCGGACGACCTGTCGCGGAAAGCGGAGGCCGTCGGCGCGGTGAAGGCCTGCGACTGCAGGTCCGGTGAGGAGGTCACCGTCCTCGGCAGGCTCCGCAGCGTGGAGCTCTGCCCCCGCGACGCGGCCGCCACGCTGGAGGCCGAGCTCTACGACGGCACCGAGGGCGTCACTCTCGTCTGGCTCGGCCGCCGTCGCATCGCGGGGATCGAGCCCGGTCGGACGATCAAGGCTCGAGGCCGCATCGCCGTGCGCGACGGGCGCAAGGTGCTCTACAACCCCTATTACGAGTTGCAGAACGCTTCATGACTTCAGCTGACACCGAAGAAAAGCAGCCCACCGTCCTCGAGCAGATGGGCGGCGTGAGCGGAATGCTCTACTCGTCGCTGCCCGTGCTCGTGTTCGTGATCGTCAACTTCGCCACCAAGAACCTGATGGCGGCGATCATCAGTTCCCTCGCGGCCGCCGTCGTCATCGGCGCGGTGCTGGCCGTGCGCAAGGGGACCATCCAGCCCGCGATCTCCGCCGTGTTCGGCGTCGGCGTCGCGGCGTTCATCGCCTACAAGACGGGCGAGGCCAAGGGCTTCTTCCTGTTCGGCATCTGGCAGAGCGTCGTCTACGGCAGCGCGTTCCTGCTGTCGATCATCGTGCGCCGGCCGCTCGCCGGCGTGATCTGGACGTTCCTCAACGGCAGGGACCGCTCCTGGCGCGAGGACAAGGCCACAGTCCGCGACTACGACATCGCGACCTTCGTGTGGGCGCTGGTGTTCTTCGCCCGCTTCGTGGTGCAGCGCTGGCTCTACGACGAGGACCAGGTCGGCTGGCTCGCGGTGGCCCGCCTCGCGATGGGCTACCCGCTGATGGCCATCGCCCTGCTCGCCACGGTGTGGGCGGTCCGCAGGGCCGACAAGCGCCTGAAGGCGGCCGAGGAGGCCGCGGCGAAGGCGGCGGCCGAGGCCGAGACCGAGCAGGTGCTCGCCCGCACGGCCGACGACCTGCTGACGCCGGACATGGACGAGCTCCAGCGCGTGGTCGACGAGGACGCCAAGCAGAAGGCGCGCGACCGCTCCCGCGACTGACCGGGCGGCAGTGCTTCAACGCGGCCGGCGTCTCCC
>NZ_JBHXCW010000216.1:0-13051 GCF_042725365.1 Lentzea sp. NPDC060358
GCTCGGCTGGGACACCCCAGCCGAACGCATGGCTAAACTCCTGACCCACGCCAGTTGATCACCCGCGTTGCAACGACCCCTGGAATCCACCAGATTGCCGGGGGTCCGGGGGCAGCGCCCCTGGGAGAAAGCACGCAACAGCAACCCAACGCACGCAACAACAGCAGCAACCCAACGCACGCAACAGCAACCCAACACACAAAACGGCAGCCCAAAGCAAAAGGACCCCCGACCAACCGCCGGGGGCCCCCAAAAACCACAACCTACTTGGATTCGTCCTCCGAACCCCCGGGAAGCTCCACGTCCTCAACAGGCTTCCCGTCCTTGACCGGAGCGGGCAGCACCGAAGCCAAAGCCGCCCCGGCGATCCGCCGGAAAGCCCGCCGAGGCCGAGCCCGCTCCAGCACCGCCACTTCCAGCTTGGCGGCGGGCAGCAACTCGGAAGACCCGGCCGCGGTGGAGGGCGACCCGGCGGACAACGCCTTCACCGCGACGGACACGGCCTCGGCCAACGACAGCGAGTCGGCGTAGGCCTCCTTCAGCGCCGTGTTGGCGGCGTCGACGGTGCCGCCCATCACGATGAACTGCGGCTCGTCCACGATGGACCCGTCGTAGGTGAGCCGGTACAGCGTGTCCGAGTCGGCGGTGTCGCCGACCTCGGCCACGCAGATCTCCACCTCGAAGGGCTTGATCTGCTCGGTGAAGTACGTGCCGAGCGTGGTGGCGTAGACGTTGGCCAGGGACCGGGAGGTGACGTCGCGCGGGTCGTTCTGGTACCCGCGCACGTCGGCGAACCGGATGCCGGCCTGCCTCAGGTTCTCGAACTCGCTGTACCGGCCGACCGCGGCGAAGCCGATGCGGTCGTAGATCTCCGAGACCTTGTGCAGCGTGCTCGAGGGGTTCTCCGCGACGAACAGAATGCCGTCGGCGTACTTGAGCACGATGACGCTGCGACCCCTGGCGATGCCCTTGCGGGCGTACTCGGAGCGGTCGCGCATCACCTGCTCTGCCGATGCGTACAGCGGCATCGTCATGGGTGGTGCTCCTGACGTCGGACCAGTGGGGGACTCAGCCCGCGGGGCGGGACCTGCGGCCGTCGACGACCGCGTCGGCGATCGTCTGGACCTGCGACTCCGGCACCTCGACGGCGCCGTCGAGGCCGTTGATCGTGACCACGACCGGGTAGAGGCGGCGGACCGGGTCCGGGCCGCCCGTCGCCGAGTCGTCGTCCGCCGCGTCGTACAGCGCCTCGACGACCGCGCGGATGGCGGTGTCGACGTCCGCGTCCGGGTCGTAGAGCTTCTTGAGCGCGGACTTCGCGAAGAGCGAGCCGGAGCCGACGGCCTGGTAGCCCTGCGACTCCTCGTACCGGCCACCGGTGACGTCGTAGGACACGATGCGGCCCGCCCGGTCCGGGTCGGCCGCCGTCGTGTCGTACCCGGCGAACAGGGGCACCACGGCGAGGCCGGCCATGGCCGCGTCGAGGTTGCCCCTGATCATGGCCGAGAGGCGGTTCGCCTTGCCGTCGAGCGACAGCGGCACGCCCTCGATCTTCTCGTAGTGCCGCAGCTCGACCGCGTACAGGCGCACGATCTCGATCGCGATGCCCGCGGTGCCCGCGATGCCGACGGCCGAGTGGTCGTCGGTCACGAAGACCTTCTTCATGTCGCGCTGGGCGATGACGTTGCCCATGGTCGCGCGCCGGTCACCGGCGATCACGACGCCGCCCTTGTAGGTGGCGGCGACGATCGTCGTCCCGTGCGGGGCCTGGACGGTCCCCTCCGGGAGCTTCCGGCCGCTGGGCAGCATCTCGGGTGCCTGCGCCCTCAGGAAGTCCGTGAACGACGACGAGCCCGGCGTGAGGTAGGCGGCGGGCAGCGCCGCGGCCGGGTGACGCCCGGTCGAGCTGTTGTCCATGTGTTGGTTGTTCTCCCGTCCCCGAGGTGGTCAACAGGCCTCCGAGGGCCTACTGACCACCCTTCTGCACGTATGCGCGGACGAAGTCCTCCGCGTTCTCCTCGAGCACGTCGTCGATCTCGTCGAGGATCGCGTCCACGTCCTCGCCGAGCTTCTCGCGGCGTTCCTGACCGGCGCCGGCCGCGTCGTCCGCGCCGTCGTCGCCGTCGCCACCGCCCTGGCGCTGCTTCTGTTCCTGGGACATCTCGGCCTCCCGCTGACTCGCCTGACAAGAACACTACCCAGCGGCACCGACAAATTTCCTGCGCCACTCGGGTAGACGATCACCCGCGGGTCAGCGCGTCCACCAGCTGCTCGGCGGTGTCGGACGCCTCCAGCAGCGCTCCGACGTGCGCCTTCGTCCCCCGCAGGGGTTCGAGCGTCGGAATCCGCACGAGCGACTCCCGACCGAGGTCGAAGATCACCGAGTCCCACGAGGCGGCGGCGACGGCGCTCGGGTAGCGCTCGAGGCACCGGCCGCGGAAGTACGCCCGCGTGTCCTCGGGCGGCGTGGTGATGGCCGCGATGACCTCCTCCTCGCTGACCAGGCGCTTCATCGAGCCGCGCGCGACCAGGCGGTTGTAGAGGCCCTTGTCCAGCCGGACGTCGGAGTACTGCAGGTCGACCAGGTTGAGCCGCGCGGAACCCCACGCGAGGCCGTCGCGCTGCCGGTAGCCCTCGAGCAGCCGCAGCTTCGCGACCCAGTCGAGCCGGTCGGCGCACAGCGCCGGGTCCTCGGCCAGGTCGGTCAGGACCTCGCCCCACACGCGCAGGACGTCGCGGTCGCCGACGCCCTCCTTCTCGACGAACGCCGCGGCCCGCTCGTGGTAGGCGAACTGCAGCTCGAGGCCGGTGAGCTTGCGGCCGCCGGTCAGCTCGACCTTGGTCTTGAGCGACGGGTCGTGGCTGATGTGGTGCACCGCGCGCACCGGGTCGACCAGGCGCAGGTCGTCGAACCGCTGCCCGGCCTCGATCATGTCGAGCACCAGCGAGGTGGTGCCGACCTTGAGGTAGGTGGAGTACTCGGCGAGGTTGGCGTCGCCGATGATGACGTGCAGGCGGCGGTACTTGTCCGCGTCGGCGTGCGGCTCGTCGCGGGTGTTGATGATGCCGCGCTTGAGCGTCGTCTCGAGGCCGACCTCGACCTCGATGTAGTCGGCGCGCTGCGAGAGCTGGTAGCCCGCTTCCTCACCGGACGGACCGATGCCCACGCGCCCGGACCCGGTCATGACCTGGCGCGACACGAAGAACGGCGTGAGGCCCGCGATGACGGAGGTGAACGGCGTCGACCGCTGCATCAGGTAGTTCTCGTGCGTGCCGTACGACGCGCCCTTGCCGTCGACGTTGTTCTTGTAGAGCTGCAGGCGGGGCTGGCCGGGCACGGTGGCGGCCTTGAGCGCGGCCTCCTCCATCACCCGCTCCCCCGCCTTGTCCCAGATCACCGCGTCGCGCGCGTTGGTGACCTCGGGGGCCGAGTACTCGGGGTGCGCGTGGTCGACGTAGAGCCGCGCGCCGTTGGTGAGGATGACGTTGGCCGCGCCGAGGTCCTCGACGTCGGAGTCGGCGGGGTGCCCGCCGGGGCTGCCCAGGTCGAACCCGCGCGCGTCGCGCAGCGGCGACTCGACCTCGTAGTCCCACCGGGCGCGCCGGGCGCGCGGTATGTCCGCCGCCGCCGCGTACGCGAGCACCACCTGTGTCGAAGTGAGCACCGGGTTCGCGGTCGCGTCGCCCGGCACAGAGATGCCGTACTCGACCTCGGTTCCCATGATCCGCCGCATACGCCACACCTTATGACCTGAACCCGCCAACAGCGTGAGGGGAGCTTCACGGTGAAACTCCCCCCACCCTATTCACCCGGATGCCAGTCCGGCGGCCGGACGGATCCGCGACGCGCCCCGGGAGGGCCCGAACGCGGCGACGACGGCGAGCGCCACGACCGCGGCCGCGCCGATGACCAGCGGGAACACCACGGAGACGGCCGGCAGCACCAGAGGGATGCCCATGGCCAGGATGGCGAGCACCGCGTAGCCGAACCCGAGCACGCCTCCGCCGATCACGCCCACCAGGGCCAGCATGACGGCCTCGGCGATGACCCCGCCCTGCAGCCCGCCTCGAGTGACGCCCAAGGCGCGGCGCAGCGCGAGCTCCTTGCGCCGCTCCTGGACCGAGATCGTCAGCGCGGTGCCGATGCCGGTCACGGCGACCGCCACGGACAGCCCGAGCAGCACCATCATCAGCACCGTGCCGAGGTGCATGTACCGCTCGGCCTCGGCGCGCTCGTCGGCGTCGGTCCGCACGACGACCGTCGGGTTGTCCGGCAGCGCGGCCTGCAGGCCCGCCCGGAACCGCGCGGGATCGGTGCCCGGCCGCAACGCGACCAGCACCCGTTCCGCCGGTCCGGAGGTCAGGCCGCCCAGGACCGGCGAGTAGCCGGTGAGCGTGCCGGGCACCGTCCCGACGACCTGGTACCGCGTGCCGCCGCTGTCGACCCAGGGCTTGTCGTCCCACTCCTGCGGCACGACCGCGGTCCCGGCGGTGAGCCGCTCGGCCCCGGCCACGTCCTGGGCCTTCAGCCAGGCCTTGAACTCCTCGGGGTCGGCGCCGGAGCCGTTCTCCGCCTTGTGCAGCACGACGCTCGCGGCCACGCCGTCCTGCGCGGGGATCGGGGGCAGCGGCCGGTCCCCCGCGTCGACCACGGTGGCGTCGGGGCGCTGCTCGTTGGCGAACGAGTACGTGAGCTCCTGCGCCGTGCCCAGCAGCACCAGGAAGAACGTCACCATCGAGCTGGCCAGCAGCAGCGGCAGCGCGACCGACGCCGACCGCTGCGGCATCCTGCGCACCTCGGCGCCCGCGAGCTTCCACTGCGTCCACCGGGAACCGCCGATCCCGCCGAACAGCCGCGCGATGAACGGCACCGTGATCGGGCCGAGGATCCAGAACAGGCCCGTCACCGCGGCGATCGCGGAGAACGTGACGGCGAGCGGCGCGCCCGACGTGCGCTTGGCCGCGATGGCCGCCAGCGCCAGGAGCACGGCGCCGACGATGAACAGAAGACCGAACACGAGCCGAAGACGACGCACGGACCGTTTGGGCACCTCGTTGTCGGCCTCGCGCAACGCGGCGAGGGGCGACACCCGAGCGGCGTTCATCGCGGGACGCACGGCGGCCACGACGGAAAGAACCGCGGCGACGACGACTCCGAGGATCACGTACCCGAGCGACGGCAGCAGCCGGGGGCTGAGCTGCACGGCACCGAACAGCACGGAGATCCCGGTGACGTCGAAGGTCCTGGCCAGCACCCACGCCATCGGGCCGCCGAGCAACGCGCCGCCGATTCCCGCCACCGCACCCGTCACCAGGGCCTCGAACAGGCTCCTGCGCACCAACGGCCCGCGCTGGGCGCCGATGCACCGCAGCAACGCCGTCTGCCGCTGACGCTGCGCATAGACCGCACGGAACGTGGCCGCGGCGACGAACACGGCGGTCGCCAGCGCGAGGATGCTGAACGGCAGGAGGACGAACGTCAGGTCGTCGCCGACCTTGTCGGCGTCGGGATCCGGGTCCCACACGACGTAGGAGGCTCCGGCCGCGGCCTTGACGGCGTCACGGGCACCGCCGAGCACCCAGATCTGCTTGGTGAACGGCTGCAGGTCGAGCTTGCGCGCGAGCTCGGGGCCGACGACCAGGACCGGCCGCGAGTCCGCGCCGCCCTTCTTCAGCACGCCGCTGACGGTGACCTGGACCGGTTTGCCGTCCGCGGCGGCGAGCGAGATCCGGTCGCCGGGATGCAGGCCGCGCGCGTAGGCGGTGATCTTGTCGACGGCGACCTCGGTGCCGCCGGCCGGCTGCCTGCCCTCGGCGAGGGGCCAGCGCACCATGTCCGGCTGCTGGACGTTCACCTCGGCCCGGTCCTTCCCCGCGCGCCCGTCGGCGTCGAGCAGGTCCGCGAGCACCACCTGCACCGGCACCGCCCTGCCGACGGCGGAGAGCCTGCCCAGCACCGCGTCGTCGAGCTTCGGCAGGTCTGCCTCGGGTGTGTCGCTGTCGAACGGCTGCGGCTTGACCTCGACGACGTGGCCCACCGAGGACGGTGTGACCGGCGCGCCCTCGTCGATCGAGCTGCTGAGCGCGTCGCTCAGCACCAGGGCGGCCAGCAGGCAGGCCACGCCGACGACGAGCGCGACTCCGGGCAGCAGCGCGCGGCCCGGCCGGGCGCGGAACTCGGCGACGCCGAGCCGCAGGGAAGTGGACACGAATCCTCCTCGGTGACGTCTGACGGTCACGAAGGTAGGAATGGGAGCGATCAGCGGGCGTCGGACTCCGGTAGCAAGCTGACGTACGACCACAGGAGGACGCGGGGATGATCAACCTCTACGACGGGGACGGCAACGTGGTCGGGGAGGTCACCCGCGAGCGCATGCGCGCCGAGAACCTCTGGCACGGCTGCGTCCTCACAGTGGTGCACTCGCTCGACGGCGAACGGGTGTACGTCCACCGCCGCACCGACACCAAGGACGTCTTCCCCGGCCTCTACGACTACGCCGCGGGCGGGGTGATCGACGCGGGCGAGACGCCGGACGTCGCCGCGGCCCGCGAGCTGAGCGAGGAGCTCGGCGTCGAGTCGCCGCTGACGTTCCTGTTCCGGACGACGTACGTCGACGAGCTCACCCGCTACCACGCGTGGATCTACGAGACGCGCACCGACGGCCCGTTCACCCTCCAGCCGGAGGAGGTCGCCTGGGGCGGCTGGATGGACAAGGACGAGCTGCGCTCCAGGATCGAGGACCTCGACTGGCCGCTCGTCCCGGACGGCCGGGTGGTCGGGCGGGAGTGGTTCAGCCGTTTCGGGTGAACCCGTGGCTGCGCTCCACCTTGGCGATGTGCAGCGTGTAGCTCTCGTACCAGTCGGCCCGCCCGCGCTGCTGCGCCGCGCGGTGCTCCTCGTTGGTCCGCCACTGCCGCAGCGCCTCGGCGTCGCGGAAGTAGCCGACCGTGATGCCGAGTCCGCCGGGGGTCTGCGCGTGGTCCATCCCGAGGTAGCCGGGGATGTCCCGCACGAGCTCCTCCATGCGCGCGTTGGTCTCGCGGTAGCCGGTCTGCTCCCGCGTCCGCACCGTGGTGAAGACGGCGGCGTAGTACGGGGGTTCGAAAGCCGGGATCGGCGCGTCGCTCACGCCGGGGACGATAGCTAGTTCCAGCTCAGACCCGAACGGGTTTTCCAGTACCGCTCGGCGGGCTCGCTCAGGTCCGGCAGGTCGGCGTCGATCCGCAGCGCGTCCACATTGGACCGCAGCTGCTCCGGGCTCGCCGCGCCGGACAGCACGACGTCGGCCCACGGCTGCCGCGCGACCACCGCCAGCGCGACCGCGTCCGGGCCGACACCGAGCGCTTCCGCCTGTGCCGCAACCGCTTGCGGAGGGTGCACGACGAGCCGCCCGTTGGCCACGCCCTCCTTGACGATCACCCGCAGCCCGGCGTCGTGCGCCTCCTGCAGCGCGTCGCCCGCGGAGGTCTCCAGCAGGTTCCAGGTCGACTGGACGGACTGGAACACACCGAGGTCGAGCGCCTTGCGGATCGTCTCGGCCTGTTTCGGGCCGGACGTCGAGAAGCCCAGCGGGACACCGGTGGCGACCATCGCGTCGCGCAGTCGCGCGTCCTCGAACAGCGGGCTGTCGGCCGTCAGCGAGTGCACCTGGTAGAGGTCGACGCGTGGCAGCAGCGCGCGGGTCTCGCGCCACTGCTGCGTGAACCGGGCCAGCGAGTGCTCCTTGACCTCGTGCACCTCGGCGTCGGGCCGCCAGTCCGCGGTGTAGGCGTAGCCCCACTTGCTGGACACCGTCACGTCGTCGTGGCCCGGCAGCCAGGACGACAGGAAGTCCTCGGACAGGCCGTACGACCGGGCCGCGTCGACCCAGCGGATGCCCAGCTCGTAGGCCGTGTCCAGGACGAGGTGGCACTGCGCGCGCATCGAGTCGACGTCGCGCACACGCGGCAGCGCGTCCTCACGGCCGAGGTTGATGTAGGCGGGACGACCGAGCGATGCCAGACCGAGCGCGAGTTGTGCCATGACGACAAAGGTAAACGGCGGCCCCCCAGGACCGCCGTTCACCTCGGACCGTGTCGGACCGTCCGGCTAGAAGTCGTCCGCCGTGCGGATGTGGTTTCGCACCCACTTGCCGGCTTCCTTCAGCCGGCCCTCCCCGGCGAAGCTGCTGCCGGAGCACGTGCCGCTGGTGAACACGGCGCCCGTGCGGTGGTCGTCGGAGAAGTTCCAGTTCGTCCAGGAGATCTTGGCCTCCTTCATGAACGCGATGAACCTGTTCGCCATGGTGAAGTCGTTGGGACCGTCACCGGAGGCCTCCTGCGACCCGAACTCGGTGACGAAGACCGGCACCTGGCTCGAGACCGTGCGCAACGCGTCGAGGTACGAGTCGCGGTGGTCCTTCGCGTAGAAGTGGAACGTGTACATCAGGTTCGAGGCGTTGACCTTGTTGCGGCTGACCTCGCCGACGTCCCGGCCGTCGGACAGGCCGAACGTCGACCAGCCGTGCGTGCCCACGAGCACGAGGCTGTCCGGGTCCTCCGCGCGGATCGTCGGGATGACGGCCTCCGCGTAGGACTTCACCCGCGACCACGTGACGCCGTTCGGCTCGTTCGCGATGTCGTAGATGATGTTCGTCTTGTCCTTGTGGCGCTGGGCGATCTCCTTGAAGAACGTCTTGGCGCGCTCGGTGTTGTGGTTCGGGTCGCCCGGCGAGAGCTGGTGCCAGTCGACCAGCGCGTACAGGCCGCGCTTGGTCGCCTCCTCGATGTAGCCGTGCACCAGGTCGGTGAACTTGCGGGGGTTCGACTCGTAGCCGCCCTCCTGCACGTACATCGAGATGCGGAGGATGTCGGCCTTCCAGTCGTTGGCGAGCGCGTCGAGCGACGCGGTCTTGACGCACTGGGAGTACCACTGGATGCCGTGCGTGCTCATGCCGCGCAGCTGGATCTGCTTGCCGTTCTGGTTGCACAGCTTGACGCCGCACACCCTCAAC
The DNA here is from genome assembly GCF_042725365.1 of Lentzea sp. NPDC060358. Lineage (NCBI taxonomy): Bacteria > Bacillati > Actinomycetota > Actinomycetes > Pseudonocardiales > Pseudonocardiaceae > Lentzea > Lentzea sp. NPDC060358. The sequence continues at coordinate 8,994 of NZ_JBHXCW010000216.1, forward strand.
TGGCCGTTGACCGCCGCGGGCGACCCCGCCGGCAGCGCGGCGGCGGAGACGTCGCCCGCGGGTGCGGCGGCGACGGAACTGCCCGTCATCGCACTGGTCAGCGGAAGCACGACTGCCGCTGCGAGCGCCACCAGGGACCTCTGCCAAGCCATTCGGCGTCTCCTCTCGGATAGCGGCGGCGGATTAGACAGGTAAGTTTCCTTACCGATTAAGGTGTAGACGACCATAAAGCGGACTTCCGGACGAGTCAAGCGTCCTGTCGCAGCAGGGTCACCGCTCCGGCACCGAGGGTCACCACCGCGTACCCGAGCAGCACCGCGGTCGCGGCGAGCGGGCTCAGCGGCGGGTCGTGGACGACGCCGGAGATCTCCCACACCAGGTAGGGCACCATCACGGCCGACGCGTCGGCGTTCCACGGGTCGGGCAGCATCGGCGTGATGGCCGGGATCCCCCACAGCACCACGCCGACGACCACGACCGTCACGGCCGTCGACCGCACCGCGAGCCCCAGGCCGAGTCCGGCGAGACCCGTCACCAGGATCGACAGCACCGCGGCGCCGGCCCACGGCAGCACGTCGCCGAGGCTCTCCCACGGCGCGATCGGCGGCGGCCGGTCCCCCGCGATCAGCCGGCTGGAGCCGGTGCTCAGGGCGAGCGCCGCCGCTCCGAGCACCGCCGAGGCGATGCCCACGAGCGCGGTCTTGGCCAGCAGCAGGCGCGTCCGGTCCGGCACGGCGGTCAGCGCGGTGAGCCGGGGGTCGGACGTGGCCACCAGCGCGCCGAGCGCCGCGACGAGGAACTGCACGACCGGCGTGACCACCACGCTCGAGTCGGCGGAGGCGAACTTCGCCTGCTCCGCGGCGGGCGAGGTGTCGTAGTCCTGGACCATCAGCGACGACAGGGCCGCGCCGAACAGCAGGACCAGCGCGATGGCGAGCACGATGCCGTAGGGCGCCCGGACGGTCCGGAGCTTCAGCCACTCGGCGGTCAGCGCGGTCGTCACAGCCCCCTCCCCGAGGTGAGCTCGAGGTACGCGTCCTCCAGCGATCCCTTCTCCGTCAACGACCTGATGGACGTCTCCGTGACGAGCCGTCCTCTTGCGACGATCACGACGTGGTCGGCGGTCAGCGCCATCTCGCTCATCAGGTGGCTCGAGACGAACACCGTGCGGCCCTCGTCGGCGAGACCGCGCATGAGGTCGCGGATCCAGCGCACGCCCTCGGGGTCGAGACCGTTGACCGGTTCGTCGAACATCAGCACCTCCGGGTCTCCCAGCAACGCCGCCGCGACGCCGAGCCGCTGCTTCATGCCGAGCGACAGCGCCCGGATCCGCTTGTGCCGCACGCCTCCCAGCCCGACCTGCTCGACCAGGCCGACGGCGCGCTCGCGGGCGATGCCGTTGCTCGCGGCGATCCAGAGCAGGTGGTCGAGCGCCCGGCGGCCGTGGTGGACCGCAGCCGGGTCGAGCAGCACGCCGACGTGCCGCAGCGGGTGGTCCAGGTCCCGGTAGCGGCGGCCGCCGACGAGCGCCTCACCGCTCGCGGGCCGGTCCAGGCCGAGGACCATGCGCATCGTCGTGGACTTGCCGGCGCCGTTCGGGCCGAGGAAGCCCGTCACCAGTCCGGGCCGGACGGTGAACGACAGGTCGTCCACGGCGGTCGTGCCGCCGTACTTCTTGGTCAGGTTCCGCACCTCGATCATGCGGAGAAGAGTCGGGCGTTTCCCGTCCGGCCGGATCGGCCCGTGCTCCGGTTCCGGGAATCGGACCGTGGTCCGAGGCGTCCGGCCGCCGCGCTCGTTACCGTCGGGACCGTGATCGCACGACTGCACCTCTTCCTGGTGGACGCCGCCGCGGCGGCGGTGATCGGCGTTCTCGTGGGCTACGCGATGATCGAGCACCAGCCGAAGTCGTGGTGGCTCGTGGTGCCGGGCGCCGCGCTCGTCGCGCTGCCCGTCGCCGTCCGCCGGATCTGGCCGGTGACCACCCTCGCGGTCACCACCACCGCCACGGCCGCGGTGGTGATCGGCCAGGTGCTCCCGACCCAGGCCCTCGGCGCACCGGTGGGAGCGGTGTGCTTCGCGCTCTACACCGTGGCCGTCGAACGCGCGCAGACGTGGTCGCTGGCCGGGCTCGCGGGCGCCGTCGCCGTGATCTCCGGCGTCTCCGGCGGAGAGGCGGAGAACGTCGTGGTCGTCATCGCCGCCCTCGGCGCCGTGTGGGCCATCGGCTACACCACCCGGCTGCGGCGCTCGTTCCTGGACCGGGAGATGTCCCAGCGAGCCGAACGGGCACTCGCCGACGAACGCCTGCGCATCGCCCGAGAACTGCACGACGTGGTGGCGCACAACCTCTCCCTGATCGCGGTGCAGGCGGCCAACGCCGCACACGTGCGCTCACCCGAGCACGCCTACGAGGCCCTGACCGTGATCTCCGAGACCAGCCGGTCGGCGCTCACCGAGATGCGCGGCCTGCTCGGTGTGCTGCGCTCGGACGCCGACCTGGCGCCGTCGCCCGGCCTCGACCGGCTCGCGGACCTGGCCGACCGCGCGTCGCTGGCGGGCGTGCGGGTGTCGCTGGACGTGCGGGGCGACTCCGCGGTGCCGGAGGGCGTCGGGCTGTCGGCGTACCGGATCGTGCAGGAGGCGCTCACCAACGTCGTGAAGCACGCGGCGCCCGCGTCGTGCACGGTGCTGGTGGACGTGACGCCGTCGGCGGTGCGGGTGGAAGTCACCGACGACGGGCCGGGGGTGCAGGAGCTCGGGCAGGGCCACGGGCTGGCCGGCATGCGCGAACGCGTGGCCGTCTACGGCGGCACGTTCAGCGCGGGACCGGGCACCGGCGGCGGTTTCCGCGTCGAGGCGGAACTGCCGCACCGATGACGACCGTGCTGATCGCCGACGACCAGGCCCTGCTGCGCGCGAGCTTCCGCCTGCTGCTCGACAACGAACCGGACCTGCGCGTCGTCGGCGAGGCAGGCACCGGCGCCGAGGCCGTGGCGCTGGCGTCGGTGTGCGCGCCCGACGTCGTGCTGATGGACATCCGCATGCCGGAGATGGACGGCATCGAGGCCACGCGGCTGCTGGACGGCCCGCGCGTGCTGGTGCTGACGACGTTCGACCTGGACGAGTACGTGTTCGGCGCGTTGCGGGCCGGCGCCTCGGGTTTCCTGCTGAAGGACACTCCCCCGGCCGAGCTGCTGGCGGCGATCCGCGTGGTGGCGGCGGGCGAGTCGCTGCTGTCGCCGTCGGTGACGAGCCGGCTGATCTCCGAGTTCGTGCGCCGGCCCGCCTCCGCGCGCGTGACCGGCCTGGGCCGGGTGACCGAGCGGGAGAGGGAGGTCCTGCTGCTGGTCGCGCGCGGGCTCTCCAACGCCGAGATCCAGGCCGCGCTGCACGTCAGCCCGGGGACGGTGAAGACGCACATCGGGAACCTGCTGGCGAAGCTGCACGCCCGCGACCGCGCACAGCTGGTGATCGCGGCCTACGAGTCGGGCCTGGTCCGCTAGATCACCGCGTCGAACAGCACCTGGCCGCTCTCGCCGTAGGCCCGGACCCGCAAGGCGGCGGTCTTCTCCGGCACGAAACAGAAGAAGATCTCCCCGTGCACCTCGGCTTGGAGGACCCTGCCGCTCGGCAGCACGAACTCGAGGGCCGCGACCTCGGGAGCGACCCGCCCGATCTCGAGACTCGCGTAGTCGGGCCAGACCAGGGCCATGCGGTTCGCGACATACCTGGCACCGAGCGCGCCGGTCCCGATCTTCGCAGTGCCGAACCCGTCGCTGAAAATCTTGCAAACAACCATCTCGTTGGGGGTGAAGCCCACCTCCACGACGAAGTCCCGCACTCGCTGCAGCGTCCCGCGCACGTAACCGGGCGGCCGCTCACAGCTGCGGTTCGCCAGTTCCCGCATCGTCTCTATCGACAGCGGGACCGGCGTTCCCGCGACGGAGAGCGGACCGGCCACGTCGCGGGCCACCGACAGTGCGGCGGCGACCCCGAACGCTCCCAGCAGGTACCAGGCAGTCCTCATGTTTCCCCCCGAACGGGATCCTAGGACC
>NZ_JBHXCW010000217.1:0-12808 GCF_042725365.1 Lentzea sp. NPDC060358
GCCGGACGCGAGGGCGTCGGCGGCGGCGGTGTCGCCCTTGGCGAGGGCGCCGGTCCTACTTGATGCCGAGCTCGGTGCACGCGGCCTGGGTGTCGGCCACGCAGATCTCCGACGCCTTGACGAAGCCGGCGTCGACCACGGACTTGACCTTGTCCTTGGTGATCAGCTGCGCGGTGAGCAGCACGGACTTGACGTCGCGGTTGCCCTTGGTGTCCTTCGTCGTGCCGGACGCGAGGGCGTCGGCGGCGGCGGTGTCGCCCTTGGCGAGGGCGCCGGCCAGCTTGGCGGCGGCCTCGGCCTCGTCCTTGATCGGCTTGAAGACGGTCATGTACTGGTCACCGCGGAGCACGGCCTGCAGGCCGTCCGGGGTGGCGTCCTGACCGGTGACCGGAACCTTGCCGCTCAGGCCGACCTTCTTGAGAACCGTGATCACAGCGCCGGCGAGGCCGTCGTTCGCGGCGACGACGCCGTCCACCTTGCCGCCGTTGGAGGTCAGGATCTGCTCGAAGACCTGGCCGCCCTTCTGGTTGTCCCACGCGTCGATCGGCTGGGACTGGACCAGCTTGAGCTTGCCCGAGTCGTAGAGCGGCTTGAGGACCTTCTGCTGACCCTCGTGGAACAGGGTCGCGTTGTTGTCCGTGGGCGAGCCCTCGATCTCGATGACGTTCGCGCCCTGCGGTGCGGCCTTCATCGCCTCGGCCAGGCCCTGGCCCTGCAGCTCGCCGACCTTCACGTTGTCGAACGACACGTAGTAGGACGAGGAGCCGTTGAGGTTCAGGCGGTCGTAGTCGATGACCTGGATGCCCTGGGCCTGCGCCTTCTTGGCGACGGAGGCACCGACCTCGCTGTTGGGGGTCGCGATGATCAGGACCTTGACGCCGGCGTTGATCATGCCGTCGGCCAGGGTGCTGAACTTCTGGACGTCGCCCTGGGCGTTCTGGATGTCGGGGTCGAGCCCCTCCTTCTTCAGAGCCGCCTCGAGGAGGGGCTTGTCGAAGCCCTCCCAGCGAGCAGAGGAGGCGGTCTCAGGAAGGATCACGCCGACCTTTGCGCCCCCGCTGCTGCCAGAGTTCGAGTTCGAGGTTCCTCCGGTGCTGGAGGACGTGTTGGCGCCACACGCCGAAACCGCCAGGGCGAGGCCCGCGGCAACAGCGATGGAAGCGAGGTTCTTGCTGCGCATCCGCCATCCCTTTCACTGCGCTGTGTCACAGAGAATGTTGTGGCGCACAACGTATGCCGGACATATGCGTGACCGGAACCACACTGAATCGATTAAGTCGCAACGATGCGGTAACCACGCCGAAATTTAGTCACCGAGAGTCGTGAGGGCGTTACCACCGCGCTACTGCGCGCACCGGCGATATATTGGATATCGCGCGCAGGGGGTAACTCGCCCGTCATCTCCCGGTCATGTCCAGGTTGGTTGGTTGACGGGCGACAAGGAAGCCGCCGACAGGCTGGTGCTGCACGACGACGCGGCAGCAGCGCGTGACGACGTGGATGCACGAGTGCGTCCGAAAGGCGCTGCCCGGGGTGGGCCGGACGTGCGCGCAGGGCTCTGCCGGCCGCCGGAACGACGGCGTGCGAGCAGAGCCCGGTCGTCCTACCAGGAACGCAGGGTCGAGATCCGTTCCTCGAGCTGCTCGATGGTCGCCATCGCGGTGGGCGGCCCGCCGCAGTACTCGCGCAACTGGTTGTGGATCTTGCCGTGCGGCTTCTTCGTGCGGTGGTGGTGCATCGCGACGAGGGTGTTGAGCTCCTTGCGCAACGACGTGAGGCGTTCCTGCACACCCACGGGCCGTGCTTCGCGCACGGCGACCTCGGGCTTGGGGCGCTTCGCGGCGAGCGCCATCTGCTCCTCCTGCCGCTGCAGCAGCAGGGTGCGCACCTGGTCGGGCTCGAGCAGGCCGGGCAGGCCGAGGTACTCCTGCTCCTCCTCGGAGCCCGCGTGGGTCGGGGCGCCGAACGACGAGCCGTCGAAGATCACCTGGTCCAGCTCGGCGGTGGTGCCGAGCGCCGTGAACGCGCGCTCGTCCTCCCCCGGTTCGTCCTTGGCCTGGTTGGCCGCGGCCATCAGCTCGTCGTCCCAGCCGTCCTTCTCGCGGTGCGGCTTGCCCAGGACGTGGTCGCGCTCGGCCTCCAGCTCGGACGCGAGCTGCAGCAGCACCGGCACCGACGGCAGGAACACCGTGGCGGTCTCGCCGGGTTTCCGGTTGCGCACGAACCGGCCGACGGCCTGGGCGAAGAACAGCGGGGTCGACGACGACGTCGCGTACACGCCGACCGCGAGCCGCGGCACGTCGACGCCCTCGGACACCATGCGGACCGCGATCATCCAGCGCTCGTTCGTCGCGGAGAACTCGGCGATCTTGCCGGACGCCTTCGGGTCGTCGGACAGGACGAGCGTCGGGATCTGGCCGGTCACGCGCTCCAGCACCTGCGCGTAGGCCTTCGCCACGGTCTGGTCGGTCGCGATGACGAGACCGCCCGCGTCGGGCAGGCCGTTCTGCCGCTTCTGCGTGAGCCGCTGGTCGGCGGCGCGCAGCACGGACGCCATCCAGTCGCCGGCCGGGTCCAGCGCCGTGCGCCACGCCCGCGCGGTCTGCTCCTGCGTCAGCGGCTCGCCCAGGCGCGCGGTGTACTCCTCGCCCGCGCTGGTCCGCCACGACGCCTCGCCCGAGTACGCCAGGAACAGCACCGGCCGCACCACGCCGTCGCGCAACGCGTCGGAGTAGCCGTAGGTGTGGTCGGCCTTGGACGTCTTGAAGCCGCCGCTGCTCTCCTCGTACTGCACGAACGGGATCGGCGAGTCGTCCGAGCGGAACGGCGTGCCGGTGAGGCAAAGGCGGCGCACGGCGGGCGTGAACGCCTCGCGGATCGCGTCGCCCCACGACTTGGCGTCACCGCCGTGGTGCACCTCGTCGAGCAGCACCAGCGTCTTGCGGTTCTCCGTGCGCACCCGGTGCAACGTCGGGTGGGCGGCGACCTGCGCGTACGTCACGGCCACGCCGTGGTAGTCGCGGGAGGTCATCGCGTTGGTGTTGCGGAAGTTCGAGTCGATGTGGATGCCCTGCTCGGCGGCGGCCTTCGCCCACTGGTGCTTGAGGTGCTCGGTGGGCGTGACGATCGTGACGGTCTCGATCGTCCGGTCGGCCAGCAGCTCGGCGGCGACGCGGAGCCCGAAGGTCGTCTTGCCCGCGCCGGGGGTCGCGACGGCGAGGAAGTCCTGGGGCTTCGCGGCGAGGTACTTGGTCAGCGCCCGGCGCTGCCATGCCCGCAGCGGTCGCATTGCTGCTGTCGCTGTCACAGACGTGTTTCTCCTCATGTGCGCAGGTCAGACATGGCGTGGACAAGCAACAGCCCTCAGGCGGACCGTGGCCGAGGGCACCGCGAGCCTACCCGTTCCGGGCGTCGATGCCGCGAAACGCGGTCCCATGCACCATGCTTGACCCTGCGATGGGTTCGGCTACCGAGGACGACGCACGCAGGTCAGGCCGCAAGGGGCCGCTGCGCCTACTCGCGCGCACTCTGTCGAAGGCGTGGGAAGGCAACATCTTCTCAGAAGCGGCCGAGGCGGCGTTCTGGCAGACCCTGTCGTTCCCCCCGCTGCTGCTCGGCGTGCTGGGCTCGATGGGCTGGATCGGCACCTGGTTCGGGCCCGAGGTCGTGCTCGCCGTCCAGGAGAAGATCATCGGCTTCACCCGGACGATCTTCAGCTCCGACGTCGTCAACGGCGTGATCCAGCCCACGGTCGCGGAGATACTCTCGACCGGCAAGGGCGAGATCGTCTCCATCGGCTTCCTCATCTCGCTGTGGGCGGGCTCGTCGGCCATGTCGTCGTTCGTCGACGCGATCACCGTCGCCCACGGCCAGTACGGCGTGCGCAACGAGGTGTGGCAGCGTTTCTTCGCCCTGCTGCTCTACCTGGTCTCGCTGGTGGCGCTGGTGGTCGGCCTGCCGGTGCTGGCGCTGGGCCCGGACGTCCTGCCGCAGTTCTTCCCGGCGTCCTGGCAGCCCTACATCACCACGTGGGTCGGCCGCTTCTACTACCCCGGCGTCGCCCTGCTGCTCGTGCTGTCGCTGTCGGCGCTCTACAAGGTGGCGCTGCCGCGCAGGCTGCCGTACCACCGGGTGCTGCCCGGCGCGGTCCTCGCGATGGCCGTGTTCATCCTGTCGTCCATCGGCCTGCGCCTCTACATCCAGTGGATCACCACCACCGGCTACACCTACGGCGCGCTGGCGACGCCGATCGCGTTCCTGCTGTTCGTGTTCTTCATCGGCCTGGCGATCACGATCGGCGCGTACTTCAACAGCGCCATCCAGGACATGTGGCCCGCCCGCATGACCCGCCGCCAGCGCCGCCGGTGGCGCCGGCTGGAGATGGAACGCGCGGCCTCCCGCATCCGGGAGGAGAGCGTGCAGCCCCGGCGGGCGCCGCAGCAGGAGAGCTTCTCGGCGCCGTCGCCCGCCGACACGCAGCTCACGAGCCCGGTGCAGATCCAGAAGCCGCGGTCGTCTCCCGAGGAGGAGAAGCAGCGCGGATGACGGCAGCCGCGCCCGGTGCCCCTCCTCCGAGGCACTGAACGCGGCTGCGCGAAGTCCTGCGGGCCGGCGGTCTACTCGCCGCCGCCCTTCGGCAGGCCCTCGTAGATCTTCTTGCAGTCGGGGCACACCGGGGAACCGGGCTTCGGCGACCGCGTGACCGGGAAGACCTCGCCGCACAGGGCGACCACGTGCGTGCCCATCACGGCGCTCTCGGCGATCTTCGCCTTGCGCACGTAGTGGAACATCTTCGGGGTGTCGTCCCCGGTGTGGTCGGTGCCTTCCGGCCGTACGTCGACCTCGGGGAGAGTCTGGGTGCTCACGCGCCCAGGGTACCTGGGATGATGTCCCCTCGTGACCACGCTGCACATCGCCGAGGAAGTAGCCGCCGCACTGGCCGGGAACCGGCCCGTCGTCGCTCTCGAGAGCACCATCCTGTCCCACGGACTGCCCGCGCCGCGCAACCTCGCGGTCGCCGCACGCCTCGAGAAGGTGGTGCGGGAGGCGGGCGCCGTGCCCGCGACGATCGCCGTGCTCGACGGCGTGCCGCACATCGGTCTGTCGGAGGCCCAGCTCGACCGCGTGTGCAACGCGGGCGACCTGGTCAAGCTGTCGTTGCGCGACCTCGGTCCCGCCTGCGCGCTGGGCCGCAGCGGCGCGACGACCGTGGCCTCGACCACGGCGCTGGCCCACCGGGCCGGCATCCGGGTGTTCGCGACCGGCGGCCTCGGCGGTGTGCACCGCGGCGCGCGGGAGACGTGGGACGTGTCCGCGGACCTCGACGTCGTCGCCACGACGCCGGTGCTGATCGTCTGCTCGGGCGTGAAGTCGATCCTGGACATGGGCGCGACCCTGGAGGTCCTCGAGACCCGGTCCGTGCCGGTCGTCGGCTACCAGACCTCCCGCTTCCCGGCGTTCTACCGCCGCGAGTCGGACTTCGAGGTGCCGTGGCGGGTCGAGACCCCGGCGCAGGCCGCCGCCGTGTTCGCCGCCGGTGGCCGCGGCATGCTGCTCGCGAACCCGATCCCCGCCCCGTTCGAGATGGACTCCGCCCTGCACGACCGCCTGCTGGCCGAGGGCCTGCGGAAGCTGGCAGACCAGGACGTGCGCGGCAAGGACGTCACGCCCGTGCTGCTGGAGCACTTCCACACCGCCAGCGAGGGCGTCAGCCTCGACGCCAACGAGGAACTGGTCGTCCACAACGCCTCCGTCGCCTCGCAGGTCGCCGTCTCGCTCGTCGGGGAGCTCTTCCGATGAAGCCCGTGGTCGTCGTCGGCGATGCGGGACTCGACGTCGTGGCCCGCCACAGCGGCCCCATCGCCCACGGCGGCGACGTGCGCGCCAAGGTGACCATCGAGCCGGGCGGTGCCGGGGCGAACACGGCCGTGTGGCTGGCCGCGTGCGGCGCCTCGCCGGTGCTGGTGGCCCGCGTGGGCGCCGACTCGGCGGGCCGCCAGGTCCACGCCGAGCTGACCTCGGCGGGCGTGCAGTGCGCGTTCGCCGTCGACCCCGACCTGGCCACCTGCTGCGTCGTCGTCCTCGTCGACGAGGACGGCCAGCGCTCGATGCTGCCCGACCGCGGCGCGAACGCCCGCTTCTCCCCCGCCGACCTCGACCCCGGTCTGCTCGCGGGGCACGGCCACCTGCACCTGTCCGGCTACGTGCTGCTCGACGCCACGTCCCGGCCCGCCGGCCTGGCGGTGCTGGCGGCGGCGCGGGACGCGGGCTGGACGACGTCGGTGGACCCGCAGGCCGCCGTGCTGATCCACTCCGCCGAGGCGTTCCTCGACGACGTGCGCGGCGTCGACTTCCTGCTGCCCAACGCCGACGAGCTCCTCGCCCTGGCCGGCTCCGGCGAACCGGAGGCGGCCAAGGCCCTGCTCTCCCACGTCGGTGCCGTCGTGGTGACCTCGGGACCCGGCGGCGCGACGTGGGTCGACGCCGACGAGGTGGTTTCGGTCCCCGCTGAAGTCACCGAGTGCGTCGACTCGACGGGAGCGGGCGACGCGTTCGACGCGGGTTTCCTGGCGGCCTGGCTCGCGGGGGCGTCGAAGCGCGACGCGCTGCTCGGGGGTGTGCGCGCGGGGTCGCGTGCCGTCAGCGTCGTGGGAGCCCAGCCACCCCGATGAGCCCGGCCGCGGCGGCTCCCCAGCCCGTCGGGTCGTCGCCCGGCGGGACCATCGCGAGAGCGTGCCAGAGCAGGAGGGCGTCCCACCAGCCCTCCTCGGCGGCGGTCAGCGGGCGCACGGACCGGTAGCCGGCGAGGAGGGCGGAGCACACCCCGGGCGGGACCGGCCCCCAGTCGCGGAAGCGGGTGCCGAGCAGCGTCGCCGACCGGGCGAGCTCGACGACGCGGTGGTCGGGCGCCACCTCCTCGAAGTCGAGGACCGCCACGACCTCCCCCCGAGCGCACAGGACGTTCGCGGAGCGGAAGTCGCGGTGGACGAGCTGCACGGGCAGCGGGCCGGGCGGCGCGGCGGCGACCAGGCCGCGGAGCGCGTCACGGGCCGCCGCGGGCAGGTGACCGGCCTCGGAACCGAGCCAGCCGGTGATCCGGTCCGCCGGCGGCCTCGGTGGCCCGGCGGCGATCCGGCCGGCCTCGGGGTACTCCGCCAGCGCGTCCTGCAGGCGGGCGAGGACGGCGCCGGCCGCGCGGACCTCACCGGGATCGCCGGTGTCGAGCAGGCCCGCGTCGACCTCGTGCTGGAGCCCCAGCGAGGCTCCGTCGAGCTCGACCTGGAGACGGCCGTCCAGCGCGGGGACCGGGGCCGAGACCGGCAGCCCGCAGCCGTCGAGCCAGCGCGTGAGCCGGGCGACCTGCGCCAGGTGCGCGAAGCGCTCGGGCGCCACCGACCACTTGGCGACCAGCCGGCCGGACTCCGTGCCGACCCAGGCCAGCGCGTTGTGGTCGCTGATGACGATCCGTTCGCAGGAGAGGACGCGGACGCCCCAATGGTCGTGCAGCGCCCGCGCGACCCAGCGGGCGGCCGCCTCCTCGTCGGGGAGGCCGAACCTCAGGCCGAGCGCGGCACGCGGTTCGTGCGACTCCCAGAGCATCTCCAGCACCGGAGCGGGTGACTCGATCACCCGCTCCACTGAACACGAACCTAGCCGTCGATGACGGTGGTGCTCCTGCGCTCGATCGCGCGGCGCTCGACCTCGTAGCGGTTGGCCTTCTCGGCCTTGCGCGGCGGACGGTCGTTGGCGATCAGCACGGCCATCCACGGCAGCGGCACCGACAGCACGATGAAGAACAGGGCGAGCCACCAGGTGTGGGAGAACAGGGCCGCGAGGACCAGGCACGGGAAGCGCAGGCTCATCATGATCGCGTACTTCCTGCGCCGGGCGGCGTGCTGCTGCTCGTAGGACGGGGCCGCCTCGGTGATCAACACCGGGGTGTCGTTCCGGTCGGGACTGCTCACGACACACCTCGCCCAACTCCATCGGCAACGCCTCTCATCGTCGCACGTCCGGGTGACCGCCGGGGCACCCGGTCGGCGGTTAACATCCGCGGGTGGTCGCCCTTGATCGCCTCGTGGACGTGCTCGGCAGCCTGGGCACGCATCTGGCGTGCGCGCCGGGCGGCCGCGACGTGGAGCTGCGCGGGGTCGCCCTGCACGACCCGGCGGAGAACACGCCCGCGGCGCCGGGCGACGTCCTGCTGGGGCTGGGCATGCCGTCGGTGGCCGCCGCCGCGCGTCTCGTGACGTCGACCGCGGCGTCCGCGGTGGTGCTGCACGGCAGGCCGCCGCTCGACGAACGCGTCGTGGCGGCCGCGCGCAAGTCCGGGGCGGCGGTGCTGCTGGTGGACCCGTCGGTGCCGTGGAGCCAGCTCGCGAACGTCACGCAGACGCTGGTCAACGGCGGTACGCGCACCGGTGACCTGTTCGGGCTGGCCGACGTCATCGCGGGCGTGGTGGGCGGGCCGGTGACGATCGAGGATCAGCAGTCGCGCGTGCTCGCCTACTCCTACCGGCAGGAGGACGTCGACGCCGTCCGCGTCCAGACCATCCTCGGCCGGCGGGTGCCCGACCAGGCGCGGCGGGCGCTCGAGGAGTTCGGGGTGTTCACGCACCTCGCGTCGTCCGACGAGCCGATCTTCGTGCCGAAGCTGACCCCGCAGCTGGGCAACCGGCTGGTCGCCGCGGTGCGCGCGGGCCGGGAGCTGCTGGGGTCGGTGTGGGTCGAGGTGACGGGACCGGTCGACGCCGCGCGCAGCGCCGCGTTGGTGGACGGCGCGCGCACGGCGGCGTTGCACCTGCTGAGGTCGCGTGCGTCGACGGACCTTGAACGCCAGGCCGAGGCGGACCTGGTGATCAGGCTGCTGGAGCACCCGGAGTCGGCCGACGTCGCCCGGCTCGGACTGCCGTCCGCCGACCTGCGGGTGATCGCGGTGCAGGCGCACGCGGGCGAGGGCGAGCACGGCGCGGCGGTGCTCGCGTTCCAGCGCGCCACCGCGGGCTTCGGCTGGTCGCGGCCGGGGCGCAGCGCGCTGTTCGGCAACGTCCTCTACACCGTCATCCCCGCCGCCGACGACGCCGTCGCGTGGGTGCGGTCGCTGGAGCGGGAGCTGCCCGCCGAGGCGACGGTGCTCGCCGGGATCGGCGGACCGGCCGAGGCGACGCAGCTGCCGACGTCGCGGCAGGAGGCCGACGAGTGCCTCGCGCTCAGCAGCGGCGCGCCGGTCGTCTACGACGACGCCTGGGCGCGGGTCCTGCTGCACCGGCTCGGCGCCGTCGCCGAAGCAGGACGACTCCCGACCCGTGGACCGATATCCAACATATTGCGCTACGACGCCGAGTACGGGACGCAGTACGCGGCGACGTTGCGGGCGTGGCTCGCGGCGCAGGGCGACGTGCGGGCGGCGGCGCGGGAGCTCAACGTGCACCCGAACACGCTGCGGTACCGGATGCAGAAGATGGCGGAGGTGACGCCGCTGCCCCTCGACGACCCCGACCAGCGGCTCGCGATGGCGATCGCCCTCCGGATCACGCGCTGACACCGGTGGCGTGACAGCATCTCCCCCCGTGCACCCCGATCTCTCACCCGACCTGTGCGCCCGTCTGCGCGAGGCCTTCCTGACCGCCGGCTACACCGCGGACGGCGTCGTCGACGCCCTCGGCCCGCAGGCCCACTCCGCCCTCGGCCGCGGTGAGCCCGAGCCCGCCCGCCGCGCCAGCAGGGACTCCGGAACGCTCGGCACGCTGGTCCGCCTGTTCCTGCTGGGCGACCACGAGCCGGAGCAGGACGTCCGCAAGGCGCTCGCCGGCGTCGACCTCGACGACGCCGTCCGCAACGAGGTGCTCGCCACCGGCACCGCGGGGGACTTCCGGGCCGGGCTCGACGTGCGGCCGTACGAGGACAACTGGTGGGTCGTCGCCGACCTCGACTCCGACGTGCGCGGCGGCTCGGTCCCCGAGGACCACGTGCTCGGCGTCGGCCACGCGTCCATCAGCCTCGCCCGCGCCACCAGGCGCACGCCGGTCGGCACGCTGCTCGACCTCGGCACCGGATGCGGTGTCCAGGCCCTGCACGCCGGCAAGCACGCCGAGCGCATCACGGCGACCGATCTGTCCGAGCGCGCGCTCCGGCTCGCACAGGGCACGTTCCGCCTCAACGACCTCGACGTCGAGACGCTGCAGGGCGAGTGGTTCGGCCCGGTCCGCAACCGGCGGTTCGACCAGGTCGTGTGCAACCCGCCGTTCGTCGTCGGCCCGCCCCGCGTCGACTACGTCTACCGCGACTCCGGCCTGGGCGGCGACGACGCGTCGGCGCTGGTCATCCGGCAGCTCCCGGCGTTCCTGAACGAGGGCGGCGTCGGCCAGCTCCTCGCGTCGTGGGTGCACCGCAAGGGCGAGGACTGGGAGGAGCGCGTCTCCGGCTGGCTGCCGCGCGGCGGGATCGACGCGTGGTTCGTGCAGCGCGACATCGCCGAGCCCGCCCTCTACGTCGGCACGTGGCTCAAGGACGCGGGCGTCGACCCGCGCAGCCCCGAGGGCCGGCAGAAGGCCGCGGCGTGGCTCGACTGGTTCGAGGAGAACCAGGTGCAGGGCGTCGGCTTCGGCTACGTGACGCTGCGGCGCACGGACGAGATGCACTCCCAGGTCGTGTGCGAAGACCTGCGCCACGCCTACGACGACCCGCTGGGCCCGGAGGCGGCGCGCTGGCTCGACAACGTCGCGTGGCTGCGCGCGAACCCCGATCTGCTCGGGCAGCGGTTCCGGGTCGCGGACACCGTCCTGCTCGAGGAGGTCTCCGAACCGGGCGAGGACGGCTGGCGCAAGGTCGTCGCCCGGCTGCACCGCACGGACGGCCCCGGCTGGCAGCACGAGGTCGACGAGGCGACCGCGAAGCTCGTCGCCGGCTGCACCGGCGCGCTGCCGCTCGAAGACCTGCTCGCACTGCTCGAGTTCGCATACGGAGAAATCGATGCAGAAGCCGCGTTGCCGATCGTTCGTGATCTCGTCCGGCACGGAATGTTGATTCCCGCGTGAAAGCGGTTGTGGCGCGCGTCACAGAGGCGAGTGTGGAAGTCGCCGGGGAGATCATCGGCGCGATCGGCGAGCCCGGATTGCTCGTGCTGCTCGGCGTCCACCACGACGACACGGACGCGCACGCCCGCAAGATGGCGCAGAAGCTGCACGGGCTGCGCATCCTCGACGACGAGCAGTCGTGCGAGTCCACCGGCGCTCCGCTGCTGGTCGTCAGCCAGTTCACGCTCTACGGGGACACCCGCAAGGGCCGCCGTCCGTCCTGGACGGCGGCCGCCCGGCCCGAGCACGCGGAGCCGTTGATCGACGCCGTCGTGGCAGAGCTGCGCCAAAGGGGCGCGCATGTGGAAACGGGACGATTCAGGGCCGATATGGCGGTGCGGAGCGTGAACGACGGTCCGTTCACGGTGCTCGTGGAGGTCTGAGGAAACAGTTCTCAGCCAATCCTCAGATTGGTCGCGCAACCGCTGTGACAGCGGTGACGTCTTCAGGTCATGGAAGTCGGGAACGAATTCGGAATCGCGTTCGTTACCCAGGTATCAGCCAGCGAGCGACGGGATCCCCAGCGGGCCCGCCGCGACACCGGCAACCAGGGCGCAGCGCCGCGCCGCCTTGACCGCAAGCGCGACTCGTCGCCGCCCGCAGCAGGGGGAGGGAGATCCATGACCGTCACGAGGATCTCCGACCGTGAAGTCGGAGAGAACACCACCGTCGCCGTCGCCGAGCACGAGCTCGACGCCCAGGGGCCGGCAGCAGATCTCGTTCGAGTCTACCTGAACGGCATCGGCAAGACCGCGCTGCTCACCGCCGAGGAGGAGGTGGAGCTCGCCAAGCGCATCGAGGCCGGTGTGTTCGCGCAGCACGTCATGGAGACGGCCAAGCGCCTCACGCCCACCCGCC
This sequence comes from Lentzea sp. NPDC060358, assembly GCF_042725365.1. NCBI lineage: Bacteria > Bacillati > Actinomycetota > Actinomycetes > Pseudonocardiales > Pseudonocardiaceae > Lentzea > Lentzea sp. NPDC060358. Next base: position 11,934 of record NZ_JBHXCW010000217.1, read on the forward strand.
GCGACGAGCTGGGGGAGCTCGTCCGCGACGGCCGCAGGGCCAAGGACCACCTGCTCAAGGCCAACCTGCGCCTCGTCGTGTCGCTGGCCAAGCGCTACACGGGCCGCGGCATGCCGCTGCTGGACCTGATCCAGGAGGGCAACCTGGGCCTGATCCGCGCGGTCGAGAAGTTCGACTACACCAAGGGCTTCAAGTTCTCGACGTACGCGACGTGGTGGATCCGCCAGGCGATCACCCGCGGCATGGCCGACCAGGGCCGCACCATCCGCCTCCCCGTCCACCTCGTCGAGCAGGTGAACAAGCTCGCGCGGATCAAGCGCGACCTGCACCAGTCGCTCGGCCGCGAGGCGACGAACGAGGAGCTGGCGAAGGAGTCCGGCCTCAACGTCGACAAGGTCGCCGACCTGCTCGACCACGCCCGTGACCCGGTATCGCTCGACATGCCGGTCGGCACGGAGGAGGACGCTCCCCTCGGCGACTTCATCGAGGACTCGGACGCGACCGACGCCGAGAGCGCCGTCATCTCCGGCCTGCTGCAGGACGACCTGCGCCGCGTGCTCGCGACGCTGGAGCCGCGCGAGCAGGCGGTCATCCGGCTGCGCTACGGCCTGGAGGACGGCCAGCCGCGCACCCTCGACCAGATCGGCAAGCGGTTCGGGCTCTCGCGCGAGCGCGTGCGGCAGATCGAGCGCGAGGTCATGTCCAAGCTCCGCCAGGGCGAACGCGCCGCGAAGCTGCGCGCCTACGCCTCGTAGTCGCTGGTCCGCATCACTCGGTCGGCAGTATTGACTTGTGACTCAACTCACGGCACGGTCGGGCGTTACCAGAGCCACGCCACGCCCGTCGTGAGTCGGGTTTCGCACGCGAAGGAAGGT
>NZ_JBHXCW010000218.1:0-12758 GCF_042725365.1 Lentzea sp. NPDC060358
CGCCGGACCCGCACGGGTCCGGCGGCTCGTCTTTCCAGCCCCCACAGGAGTGTTCGCCATGTACCACACCGATCGCGGCATCGAGGAGCTCGAGAAGCGGCGCGGCGACGAGGAGGTCACGTTCGCGTGGCTCGCCGACAAGCTGCGGGAGTTCGTCGACGCCAACCCCGAGTTCGAGACGCCCGTCGAGCGCTTCGCGACCTTCCTGGCGCGCGACGACGACGACTTCGAGGACTGACCTACCAGGCGTAGGCCTCCGGCGCCGGCTTCGACCCGTTCGGCGCCGGGGCCGGGAACAGCTCGTCCAGCTTCCCCAGCACGTCCGCGTCGAGCTTGAGCTCCGCCGCCCGCAGCGAGTTGTCGAGCTGCTCGCCGGTGCGCGGCCCGATGATCGGCGCCGTCACGCCGTCCTGGTGCAGCAGCCACGCGAGACCGACGTTCGCCGGGTCCTCGCCCAGCTCGGCGCACAGCTTCTCGTAGGCCTCGATCTGGTCGCGGTACTTCTCCAGCGCGTCGGCGGAACGGCCGGACGCGCCGCGCGACGCGGTGCCCTCGCGCTGCTTGCGCAGGACGCCGCCCAGCAGGCCGCCGTGCAGGGGCGACCACGGGATGACGCCGAGGCCGTAGTGCTGGGCGGCGGGCAGGACTTCCAGCTCCACCCAGCGGGTCATCAGGTTGTAGATCGACTGCTCGGACACCAGGCCGAGGAACCCGCGGGTGCGCGCGGCCTCCTGCGCCTGCGCGATGTGCCAGCCCGCGAAGTTCGACGAGCCGAAGTAGATGACCTTGCCCTGCTGGCGCAGGACGGTGAAGGCCTCCCAGATCTCGTCCCACGGCGTGTCCCGGTCGACGTGGTGCATCTGGTACAGGTCGATGTAGTCGGTCTGCATGCGCTTGAGGGAGGCGTCGCAGGCCCGGCGGATGTTGAGCGCCGACAGCTTGGTCTCGTTCGGCCAGTCACCCATGCTGCCGTAGAGCTTGGTGGCGATGACCGTCTTCTCGCGGCGGGTGCCGCCCTGGGCGAACCAGCGGCCGATGATGTTCTCGGTGACGCCTTCGCCCTGCTTCCAGCCGTAGACGTTGGCCGTGTCGAAGAAGTTCAGGCCGTGCTCGTGGGCGCGGTCCATGATCGCGTGGCTGTCGGCCTCGGACGTCTCGGGACCGAAGTTCATCGTGCCGAGGCACAGTCGGGAGACGGACAGGCCGCTGCGGCCGAGGTGGGTGTACTCCATGGTCCCCACCCTGCCCCTCGCGCACCGGCTCTGCCACGTGGAGTTGCTCCAGCCGGTTACTCCCACTCCCACTTGATGCCGTGCACGTGGCCCGCGTGCGCCTCGGGCACGAGCAGGTGCGCGGCGGAGGTCGTGCCGATCCACAGGTCGCCGGTGTCCGCGTCCTCCGCGTCCGGCGCGGAACGGGTGAAGCTGTGGCAGCGCGCGGGAACCGCGTCGGGGTGGAACTCCACCTCCAGCACGTAGTTGCGCAGCGTGCGGAGGAACGTGCGGTCCGCGGAGGCGCTGTCCGCGCCGGGGTCGGAGATCAGCCGCAGGTCGACGAGCGCGGTGTCGCCCGCGCGCAGCACGCGGTCGAGGATGATCTCCGCGACGAGCAGCTTGCGGTCGTCGTCCCGGCGCACCCTGCCCACGCGGCACGACCTCTCGGCGGCGATGTCGCCGGGTGAGAGGTCGGTGTCGTCGGCGGTCTTCGCGAGGAGCATCCGGTCGACGCCGTCCTCGAACGCCTCGATCACCGCGCTGCTGCGGATCTCGACCTCGCGCCGGTCCTCGCCGATCAGCACGCGGTCGCGCACGCTCAGGTACCGCGCGGGGGCCGGCAGCAGCCTGTCGACGCGGGCGATCTCGCGGCCCAGGTCGATCGCGGCGGCACCCCAGATGCCCTCCAGCGCGGCGGTGCGCTCGACCCACCGGCCACGGGGCCGCCGGTCGCCCAGCCTGCCGGTCAGCGCGCCCGGCGAGAGCTGCAGGATCTCCTCCAGGGCGGCCACGGCGGCGAGCGACTCGGGGCGTTCCGGACGGCTGCGGCCGCGGCGCCAGTAGCTCAGCGTCGACTGGCTGACCTGCAGGCCGCGCTGTTCGAGGCGGTGCTGGATCCGCTCCAGGCTGAGACCGCTCGTCTCGACGGCCCTGGCCAGTTCCTCCGCGAATTCCGGCACGGTCGAATGCTAGGGCCAGTGATCGCCACCGGGCACCGCCACAGTTTTGACAGTATTGACAACTGAAGTTTCGAACCTGTTATCACATGCACGTCTCGCGTTAGTTTCTTGGTGTTCGCCAGTTCGCAAGCAGACCGGAAGAACACCTTCTGAGCTGGCCGGATGCGAACCCGCACATTCTTGACGCGCGAATCAGGAATGCGGGTGCCGAATTCGGCGGTCGAGCGGTGAACAACTGAGCCCGCCGTGGTCGCAACCCTGCAGCGACGACGGCCGTCCCAGCGCCCTTGATGCAGAAGGCCGAATGCGGCTCGGCCGAGCGCATCGCGGAACTGGGGGCGCTTGCGGTGGGAGTGGGAAGTAGCGGCCTACTCCCACTCCCACCGCACTCCATAAATCCCGGGCTTCGAGTTCCGCACGTGGATGTGCGTCGACGCCGTCGTCCCGATCCACAGGTCGTTGAGCGCGGTCTCCGGCTCGTGCAGCGACGGCCGGGCGAACTGGAAGCACCGCGCCGGCACCGCGTCCGGGTGGAAGTCGATCTGCAGCACGTAGTCGCCCACCGGCCGCAGGAACCGCCGGTCGCAGACCTCGCTGTCCGCGCCGGGCCGCATCCGCACCCGGTAGTCGACGAGCGCGGTCTCCCCCGCCCTCAGCACCCGGTCGAAGAGGACCTCCGCGACGAGGAACCCGGTGGCGTCCTCGCTGCGCACCCGCCCGAGCCGGCACGGCGGGCCCGCCTCGATCGACGCGACGCCGAGGTCCGTCGGGTCGGCGAGCTGGATGGCCAGGAACCGGTCGACGCCGTCCTCCAGTGCCTGCACGATGCCCGTGCAGTGCATCTCGACCTCGCGCCGGTCCGGTCCGACGACCTGCCGGTCCTTCACGCTCAGGTACGTCGACGCCGTCGGCTGCAACCGGTCGATCCGCGCCATCACCTCGCCGAGGTCGGTGGCGCGCGAGTCCCACATGTCCTCGAGCGACATCGCCTGACCGACCCACCGCCCGCGCGGCCGCTTGTCACCGAGCCGGTCGGTCAGGAAGCCCTCGCCGAGGCCGAGCAGCTCCTCCAGGGCCGTCACGACCTTCAGCGACTCCGGCCGCTCGGGCCTGCTGCGGCCGCGCCGCCAGTAGCTCAGCGTCGAGAGGCTCACCTGCATGCCCCGCGCGGCCAGGTGGTGCTGGACGCGTTCGAGGCTGAGACCGCTGTTGTCGACGGCTCTGGTCAGGGCCTCCGCGAAGTCCACGACGCCACCGTACGGCCCTCACGCCCTGCGCCAGTAGGCCCACACGGAGGGTGGTGTTTCAGACGGACCTCTCGCCCCGACGCCACACCGCGTACGTCAACGGAACCCCCGGCCGGTACGCCAGGTGCGTGATCGACGGCGCGTCCAGCACGTGGAGGTCGGCGCGCGCACCAGGCCTGATCACGCCGACGTCGTCGCGCCGCAACGCCTGCGCGCCACCCGCGGTCGCCGCCCACACGGCTTCCTCCACGGTCATCCGCATCTGCAGGACCGCCGTCGTCACGCAGAACGCCATCGACGAGGTGTAGGACGAGCCGGGGTTGCAGTTGCTGGCCAGCGCGACCGTCGCACCGGCGTCGAGCAGCGCGCGGGCGGGCGGCAGCGACTGGCGGGTCGAGAGGTCGCACGCGGGCAGCAGCGTCGCGACGGTCCCGGACGACGCCAGCGCGTCGACGTCCTGCGCCGACAGGTAGGTGCAGTGGTCGACGGAGGCGGCACCGAGCTCCACGGCCAACTGGACGCCGGGGCCCTCACCGAGCTGGTTGCCGTGCACGCGCAGGCCGAGTCCCTTCGCCCGCGCGGCCTCCAGAACCGCCTTGGACTGGTCGTAGTCGAACGCGCCCTTCTCGCAGAACACGTCCGCCCAGCGCACGAGCGGCGCGACGGCGTCGAGCATCTCGCCGCGGACCAGGTCGACGTAGGTGCCGGCGTCCTCGCCGGGCGGGACGAGGTGTGCTCCGAGGAACGTCACCTCGTCGGCGTGCGTGGCGGCGATGCGGGCGGACCGCACCTCGTCGGCCACGTTCAGGCCGTAGCCGGTCTTGGTCTCGACGAACGTCGTGCCCTGCCTCAACGCCTCGGCGACGTGCTTGCGCACCACCTCGGACAGTTCGGCGTCGGTGGCGGCACGAGTCGCGTTCACCGTCACGGCGATGCCGCCCGCGGTGTACGGCTTGCCGGCCATGCGTGCACCGAACTCGGCGGTGCGGTCGCCCGCGAAGACGAGGTGGGTGTGGCTGTCGACCCAGCCGGGCAGCACGGCCCGGCCCTCGACGTCGACCCGGTCGTCGGCCGCCGGGGCGTCGGCCGCCCTGCCCACCCAGGCGATCTCCGAGCCGTCGACGACCAGCGCGTCGCCCGCCGACTCGCTGTTCGTCGTCAGCTCGCCGATACCGGTGATCAGCACGCTCATGCCCACAGCTCCTCGATCGCCTCCGCCAGCAGCCCGCCGACGTCTCCCAGGGTCTCGTGCACCCCGCCGGACGCCACCACCCTGCCACCCACGACCACGGTGTCCACATCGGACGCCGTCGCCGACAGGAACACCTGCTGCGGCAACGATCCCGCGGTGCGCGGCGTCGAGCAGCCGATGGCCACGAGGTCGCACGGCGCACCGGGTTCGATGCGCCCGCCGTCCCGGCCGAGCGCGGAGTGGCGCGTGGCGGCCCCGAGCAGTTCCGCCGGCGAGAACCGGCCGCGTTGCCCGGTGCGGAGCCGTTCGCCGTGCTCCAGCGCGCGCGTTTCGAGCAGCGGGTCGACCACCGCGTGCTGGTCGCTGCCCAGCGACAGCGGACTGCCGGCGTCGGCCAGTTCGCGGGCGGGGCCGATGCCGTCGGCGAGGTCGGCCTCGGTGGTCGGGCAGAAGCACGCGCCCGTGCCGGAGCCGCCCAGCAGCGCGATGTCCCCGGGCGTCAGGTGCGTGGCGTGCACCGCCGTGGTGCGCGGGGACAACGCCCCGGCCTCGGCCAGCAGCTGGGTCGGCGTGAGCCCGTACGCGGCGAGGCAGGCCTCGTTCTCCGCGGGCTGCTCGGACAGGTGGACGTGCAGCGGGGCGTCCGGGAACGCCTGCGCCACGGTCGCGAGCTCGGCTCGGGGCACCGCGCGCACCGAGTGGATCGCGGCGCCGACGCGCATCACGTCGTCGGACCGCAGCTCGCCGACCCTGGCGGCCCACTTCTCAGCCGTGCCGTCGGAGAAGCGCCGCTGCACCTCGCCGACCGGCTGGTCGATGCCGCCCGCGAGGTAGCAGGTGTCGAGCAGCGTGAGCCGGATGCCCGCGTCCCTCGCCGCCTCGCGCAGGCAGTGCGCGAACTCGTTCGACCCGTCGTGCAGGTAGTGGAACTCGCCGACGGCCGAGACACCGGCGAGCGCCATCTCGCCGTAGACCGCGCGGGCCAGCCGGTAGTACGACTGCGGCGTCAGCCGGGACGCCAACGCGTACATGCCTTCGCGCCACGTCCAGAACGTGCCGCCGCCGTCGTGCGTGCGGCCCCGCAGCGCCCGGTGGAACGCGTGCGAGTGGGCGTTCGCGAAGCCCGGCACGACGACGCCGTGCAGCCTGCGCACCCCCAGCGGAATCGTGTCCACCATGGACACGCCGGTGATCTTCCCGTGCTCGGTCCGCACCAGCACGCGCTCGGCGAGTCCGTCGGGCAGCCAGGCCCGCTCGCACCAGAAGTTCACGACGCGAGGTGTTCGATCGTGGTGGCCAGCGCCCGGACGCCCTCGTCGACGTCGGCCTGCTCGGCGAACTCCTCCGGCGCGTGACTCACGCCGGTCGGGTTGCGCACGAACACCATGGCCGTCGGGACGTGCGCGGCGAGGATGCCCGCGTCGTGGCCCGCACCGGTCGGCAGCGCCGGAACTCCGCCGAGCGCCTGCGCGATGTCGTCGCGGAGCGCGGCGTCGAAGTGCACCGTGCCGCCGTACGACTCCTCGGCGATCCGCAGCTCGCAGCCCTCCTCCCGAGCGGCTTTCCCGGCCGCATCGGAGATCTCCGCGACCATCGCGCGGGTGCGCGCGTCGTCGACGTCCCGCGCGTCCAGCCAGACGTCCACAGTGGACGCGATGACGTTCGTGCCGCCGGGGTTGGGGACGATCCGGCCCACCGTGGCGCGAGCACCTCCGCGAGCCGCTTTCCGCGCCGCCAGAACGAGGTGCGACGCCGGGATCATCGGGTCGCGGCGGTCCTCGATCAGCGTCGCGCCGGCGTGGTTGCCCTCGCCGGAGAACGTGAAGCGCCACCGGCCGTGCGCGAGGATGCTGCTCGCCACGCCCACCGGCACCGCGAGGCCGCGACCTTGCTCGACGTGCAGCTCGACGAACTGGCCGATGCGCCGCAAGGCCTTCTCGTCCTTGCCGACGCGGTCCGGGTCGTAGCCCGCCGCCCTCATGGCCTCGGCGAGCGTGACGCCGTCCGGGTCCTTGAGGCCGAGGGCCTTGTCCTTGTCGATCGCACCGGAGAGCAGCCGCGAGCCGAGGCACGCGACGCCGAACCGGCCGCCCTCCTCCTCGGCGAAGACGGCGACGGCGAACGGGCGGTTCGGCGTGAACCCCTTGGCCTGCAGCAGGTCCACGGCCTGCAACGACGACGTCACCCCGAGCGGTCCGTCGAACGCGCCGCCACCGGGCACCGAGTCGAGGTGGCTGCCGGTGACGAGCGCGTCGTCGCCGCGTTCGCCCCACCACGCCCAGAGGTTGCCGTTCTGGTCGGTCTCGACGTTCAGGCCGCGCCGGACGGCCTGCTCGACGAACCAGTGCCGCAGTTCGAGCTCGGGGGCCGCGTAGGCGTGCCGGGAGTAGCCGCCGCGCTGGACGTCACGGCCGACGTCCGCGATCTGGTCGAGCATCAGCCCTCCATCGGAATGCGGACGCCCTTGCCGGCCGCCACCGACTTGGCCTCGTCGTAGCCCGCGTCCACGTGCCGGATCACGCCCATGCCGGGGTCGTTCGTCAGCACCCGCTCGATCTTCTGCGCCGCCAGCTCGGTGCCGTCGGCCACCGTCACCTGACCGGCGTGGATCGACCGCCCGATGCCCACACCGCCGCCGTGGTGGATCGACACCCACGTGGCGCCGGAAGCCGTGTTGACCAGCGCGTTCAGCAGCGGCCAGTCGGCGATCGCGTCCGAGCCGTCGGCCATCGCCTCGGTCTCGCGGTACGGCGAGGCCACCGAGCCGCAGTCGAGGTGGTCGCGGCCGATCACGATCGGCGCGGACAGCTCGCCGGAGGCGACCATCTCGTTGAACCTGAGGCCGGCGAGGTGCCGTTCGCCGTAGCCCAGCCAGCAGATCCGGGCGGGCAGGCCCTGGAACTCGACGCGCTCCCCCGCCATCTTGATCCACCGGGCGAGCTGCTCGTTCTCCGGGAACAGCTCCAGGATCGCGGCGTCGGTCTTCGCGATGTCCGCCGGGTCGCCCGACAGCGCCGCCCAGCGGAACGGGCCCTTGCCCTCGCAGAACAGCGGCCGGATGTAGGCGGGCACGAAGCCGGGGAACGCGAACGCGCGGTCGTAGCCGCCGAGCTGCGCCTCGCCGCGGATCGAGTTGCCGTAGTCGAACACCTCGGCGCCGCGGTCGAGGAACCCGACCATCGCCTCGACGTGGGCGGCCATCGAGGCACGCGCGCGGTCGGTGAACTCCTCCGGCTTCGCGGCGGCGTAGGAGGCCCAGTCCTCCAGCGCCACGCCCACCGGCAGGTAGGCCAACGGGTCGTGCGCCGACGTCTGGTCCGTCACGATGTCGACCGCGACCTCGCGGCGCAGCAGCTCGGGCAGGATCTCCGCCGCGTTGCCCACGACACCGACGGACACGGCCTCACCGGCGGCCTTGGCGGCCAGCACGCGCTCGATCGCCGAGTCCAGGTCCGAGGCGACCTCGTCCAGGTAGCGGGTCTCCACCCGGCGCTGCGCGCGCTGCGGGTCGACCTCGATGCACAGCGCGACGCCCTCGTTCATCGTCACGGCCAACGGCTGCGCACCGCCCATGCCACCCAATCCGGCGGTGACGGTCAGCGTGCCCTTCAACGTGCCGTTGAAGCGCTTGGTGGCCACGGCGGCGAACGTCTCGAAGGTGCCCTGCAGGATGCCCTGGGTGCCGATGTAGATCCACGACCCGGCGGTCATCTGCCCGTACATCGTGAGGCCCTCGGCCTCCAGGCGGCGGAACTCGGGCCAGTTCGCCCAGTCCGGCACGAGGTTCGAGTTCGCGATGAGCACCCGCGGCGCCCACTCGTGCGTGCGCATGACGCCGACCGGGCGGCCGGACTGCACGAGCAGCGTCTCGTCGGCCTCCAGGTTCTTCAGCTCGCGGGAGATGGCGTCGAACGACGGCCAGTCGCGCGCCGCCTTGCCCGTGCCGCCGTAGACGACCAGGTCCTCGGGGCGCTCGGCCACGTCGGGGTCGAGGTTGTTGTAGAACATCCGCAGCGCGGCCTCGGTCGACCACTGCTTCGCGGTCAGCGACGTCCCACGATCGGCGCGAACGGTCATGACAGGGCTCCACTTCGAATCAGGGCCTCGGCGGCGGCGATCTCGGGGGCGAGGTGGCGGTCGGGGCCGGGGCCCTGCACCGTCTCGCGCAGCTTCGCCACGGCGGCGGCCGTCGCGGGGGCGGGCTTGAGGGGCGCGCGCAGGTCGAGGGCACGCGCCGCGGTGAGCAGCTCGATGGCCAGCACGGTCGTGAGCCCGTCCACGGCCTTGCGCAGCTTGCGGGCGGCGGACCAGCCCATCGACACGTGGTCCTCCTGCATCGCGGAGGACGGGATCGAGTCGACCGACGCCGGCACGGCCAGGCGCTTGAGCTCCGACACGATCGCGGCCTGCGTGTACTGGGCGATCATGTGGCCGGAGTCGACGCCGGGGTCGTCGGCGAGGAACGGCGGCAGGCCGTGCGAGCGCGAGACGTCGAGCATCCGGTCCGTGCGGCGCTCGGCGATCGAGGCCACGTCCGCGAGCGGAATGGCGAGGAAGTCCAGCGCGTACGCGACGGGCGCGCCGTGGAAGTTGCCGTTCGACTCGACCCGGCCGTCGGCCAGCACGACGGGGTTGTCGATCACCGACGCCAGCTCGCGGTCGGCCACCGTCGCCGCGTACGCCACGGTGTCGCGGGCGGCGCCGTGCACCTGCGGTGAGCAGCGCAGCGAGTACGCGTCCTGCACGCGGGTGCAGTCCGGGCCGCGGTGCGAGGCGACGATCTCGGAGTCGCGCAGGAACGCGAGCATCCGGGCGGCGGAGAGGTTCTGGCCGGGATGCGGGCGCAGCGCGTGCAGCTCCGGCTCGAAGACCCGGTCGGTGCCGAGCAGCGCCTCGACGCTCATCGCGGCGGTGAGGTCGGCGAGGTCGAGCAGCCGGGTGAGGTCGGCGATCGCGAGCGCCAGCATGCCGAGCATGCCGTCGGTGCCGTTGATCAGCGCGAGGCCCTCCTTCTCGGCCAGCCGCACCGGTTCGATCCCCGCCTCGGCCAGCGCCCGCGCCGCGGGGACGAGCTCGCCGCGGGCGTCGCGGACCATGCCCTCGCCCATCAGCGCCAGCGCGTTCGCGGACAGCGGCGCGAGGTCGCCGGAGCAGCCCAGCGAGCCGTACTCGTGCACGACGGGCGTGATGCCGGCGTTCAGCACCCCGGCCATCGCGTCCACGGTGGACAGGCGGACGCCGGTGTGGCCGGTGGCGAGGGTGCGCAGGCGCAGCAGCATCAGCGCGCGCACGACCTCCCGCTCGACCTCCGGGCCGGAGCCGGCGGCGTGCGAGCGGATGAGCGACCGCTGCAGCTGGGCCCGGCGGTCCGGCGGGATGTGCCGGACGGCGAGCGCGCCGAACCCGGTCGAGACGCCGTAGGTGGGGCGTTCGGCCGTGGCGAGCCGGTCGATGTGGCCGCGGGCGGTGGTGACCGCCTCGCGGGCCGCCGCGGTGATCTCCACCGGGGCGCCGTCGCGGGCGACGGCATGGACGTCCTCGAGGGTCAGCGGCTTGGGACCCAGCTCCACCGGTTGTCGCATGCAGACATCACAGCGCTCCGGGGCCGACTCAGCGACCCCGGAGCGCGTGATGGCGTCTGCGATCCCAGACGGTCTAGACGCCCTTGCCGATCCAGTCGGTGTCCGGGTGGTCCATGTGCTGCACCGACACCCGGTTGGCGGTGCTCACCAGGGCCTCGGTGCTCTCCGACTCCCCGGCCACGGTGAGCCAGAGCCCGCTGTCCTGCACCACCAGCTGACCGTGCCCGACGAGGGCGCCCTGCTTGCCGCGGACGGCCACCGGGGTGCCGCCGGTCTTCGCCGGAGCGGTCGTCGAGAGCGTCACCACGAACTGCTCCGAGCGCCACTGCGACGTCCACCGGTTCAGCGCGCTGCCCCAGATGTCGCTCGCGGGCCTGCCGTCGAGCGAGAACGGCGCCAGGTAGCGGGCCCTCGCGTCCGAGCGCACCGAGTCCGCGATCCTCATCGCGGTCGCCTGCCCGTCGGCCTGGCCGCGCACCGACACGCTGAGCACGTCCTGCGCCTGCCACACCACCTCGGTGGTCGCGCCGGGCGACTGGCCCTGCCCCGTCCGCACCCAGCCCTTCAGGCCGCGGACCGTGGTCTCGAGCCATCCGCTGAGGTCCGGCAGCGCCTTGAGGTTGCGCAGGCTGACGCGGGCGTCACCGGTCTGCTGCGTCGGGTCCTTCTCCCTGTCGGCCGCCGCGACCCAGACGCGGGTGGTCTCGTCGCCGACGCTGCGGAACGTCTCGACGTACCCGGCCGGCATCCAGTGCGGCGTGTACCTGATCTCGACGCCCTGCCCGGCCGGCATCAGCGCCGCGGCGGCGTTGTCCGTGGCCGGCGGCGTGTACCTGTCGCTCGCGATGATGCCCGCGAAGATCAGGACGGCGACGGCGGCCACCCCGGCGGTGGCGATCAGGAAGATGTTGCTGCGCTGCTGTTTGCGCTTGCGCCGCAGGGCGTTGAGCGTGGGCCCGGGGTGCGGGGTGCGTTCGGCGAGCTTGCCGAGCGCGTCCTTGATCAGCTGTTCGGTGTCGTTCACGACAGGCCCTCCCCGAGCCGCAACCCGACACCAGCGGGTTCCGGCATGTGTTCCATGCGGAGTGTGGCCAGCGCACGTGAGATGTGGCTGCGCACTGTTCCCTCGGCACAACCGAGCATCTGTGCGATCTCCGAGTCGTCGTAGTTCTCGTAGTAGCGGAGCACGACCGCGGCCCGCTGTTTGCGGGGCAGCTTCGCGATCCGCTGCAACATGGCTTCCCGCTCGTCGTAGTGGTGCGTCGTGTCGGAGACGGGCGGGGTGACGGACTCCAGGGTCGTCATGCACAGCGCGACGTCCTTGGCGGCCCTGCGCCTGCGCCACGAGAGGTACTCGTTGGTCACCATGCGCTTGACGTAGGCGTGAGGGAGGTCGACTGAACCGATGCGGTCCCACTTCTGCTGCGCACGCAGCAGCACTTCCTGGACCACGTCCTGGGCCAGGTGCGGGTCGCACGTGAGCACGGTGGCATAGCGCAGCAACGGGGTCACCTGTTCTGCCACGAAGTCATCGAAACTCGGTGTCAATCCCGACCCCCTTCAAAACCGTCACACCCCTATGACGCAGCTCGGGCCTGTTCTGTTGAGTGTGCCCTGATGTAGTAACGGCGTGGGCTGGATCACGTGGGAAAATCACGGATATGGGCAGCAGCAGTGACGTTCCCGCGCTGCGGCGAGGGCTCGCGGTCCTCCGGCTGCTGGCCGGCCGGCCAGGACCCGTCTCCGCCGCCTCGGTCGCGCGCGAGCTCAACCTGCCCAGGTCAACGACCTACCACCTGCTCTCGGAGCTCACCGAGGCGGGCTTCGCGACCCACTTCCCGGAGGAGAAGCGCTACGGCCTGGGCGTGGCCTCCTTCGAACTGGGCTCCGCCTACCTGCGCCACGACCCGCTGGAGCGCCTCGCGCGCCCTCTGTTGCGCAAGCTGGCCGATCGGATGGAAAAGGTCGCGCATCTGGGTGTACTCCACGGCGCCGAGGCCCTGTACCTGGTACGCGAACAGCCCCGCCAGCCGCAGTCCATCGTCTCCGACGTGGGCGTCCGCCTGCCCGCCCACCTGACGGCCTCGGGCCGCGCGATGCTCGCCAACCTACCTCCGGCGCAGGTCAGGGCCCTCTTCCCGTCCGTGGAGTCGTTCGTCGACCGCACCGGCCGCGGTCCGCACAACCTGCCGGCGCTGCGCCGGTTGCTGACCGCCGAACGCCGCCAGGGCTGGGCCGTGGAGGACGGGTTCGTGACCGTCGGGTTCGCCTCGGTGGCGGCGCCGGTGTTCGACCACGGGGAGCGGCCGATCGCTGCCATCACGCTGACGTTCCGGCACCTGTGCGACACGCCGTGCGGGCAGACCTGGCCGGACCTGGCCAAGGAGGTCCGGCGGGCGGCGGACGAGCTGACGGCGCGGATCGGCGGGCACGCGGCGTCAGGCTGACCGCCGCACCAGCGAGGCCGTATGCGAGCCAGCGAAGGCGAAGCCGAGCCGCCCTGAACAAAGCGAGGTCGCGGTGGTGGCTCCCCGTCCAGCGCGACTCAGCACTCGCTGGACGGG
>NZ_JBHXCW010000219.1:0-12719 GCF_042725365.1 Lentzea sp. NPDC060358
CCCCACCCGTGATCACGGGTGGGGGCCGGAGGCGTTTCTCAGGCCACGTGGCCGGTCGAGGCGACCGGCGAGGTCCTCTCCACGAGCTGCCGCCGCACCCACCGGGCCACGGTCCGCGGCGGCGGCTCCACCGCTCCCCCGAGGTGCGAGACCACGGTCAGCTCGGCGCCGCCGGGCGACTCCACGGCGATCGCCCAGCCGTGGCCCGACGTCCACAGCAGAGCGACGTCCAGTCCGGGGTGGTCGGCGAGCTCGCCGTCGACCGCGATGTAGACCCGCAGCGGCTTCTCGCGGTCCACGCAGGACGACTCGCCGCTCAGTCCCAGCTCGCGCGTGACCCTCAGCGCGTAATCGAGCTCCAACGCCATCACGTCGACCGCCTTCCGCCCACCGGGGTAGCAGCGCCGACTGCTTGACGCAGAGCGCGGTTACCCCGGAGGAGGGAACGGAAACCTCCGGCGGCGACAGCGCGTCGCCGGAAGTGCCCGCACCAGGGGGTTTCGCGGCCTCGAGCCGTTATGGTCGAGATCGACCGCGAGGAGGCGCCCAGTGGGACTGCGCAGCGAGCAGTGGTACGCCGGTGACGACCGCAACGCCTACATCCACCGCGCCTGGATGCGCCGCGGCGGCCCGGCCGACGGGTTCGCCAAACCGCAGATCGCCATCGCCAACTCCGCGAGCGACCTCACACCGTGCAACGCGCACCTGAACGAGGTCGCCGCCTCGGTCGCCAACGGCGTGCGCGAGGCGGGCGGCACCCCGCTGAACCTGCCGGTGGTGTCGCTGGGCGAGACGAACGTGCGGCCCACCGCGATGCTGTGGCGCAACATGGCCGCGATGGCCACCGAGGAGATGCTGCGCGCCAACCCGGTGGACGGCGTGGTGCTGCTCGGCGGGTGCGACAAGACGATCCCCGCGCTGCTGATGGCGGCGGCGTCCGTCGACGTCCCCGCGGTCGTGGTGCCCGGCGGGCCCATGCTGACCGGCACGTTCCGCGGGGTGCCGCTGGGCTGCGGCACGGACGTCTGGCGGCTGTCGGAGGAGGTGCGCGCCGGGACGTTGTCGCGCGAGCAGTTCCTGCTCTCCGAGTCGGCGATGATCCGCAGCCGCGGCCACTGCAACACGATGGGCACGGCGTCGACGATGGCGCTGGTCGCGGAGGCGCTCGGCACGGTCGTGCCCGGTGTGGCGGGGACGCCCGCGCCGGACAGCAGGCTGCTGGAGGCCTCGCACGGCACCGGGCGGCTGGTCGTCGACCTCGTCGCGCGGGACCGGCGCCCCAGCACGTTCCTGACGAAGGCCAGCTTCCACAACGCGATCGTCGCGCTGGCCGCGATCGGCGGGTCGACCAACGCCGTCGTGCACCTGCTCGCCATCGCCGGCCGCCTCGGCGTCGACCTGACCCTCGACGACTTCGACCGCATCGGCTCCGGTGTGCCGCTGCTCGTCGACCTGCAGCCCGCGGGCCGGTTCCTGATGGAGGACTTCCACCGCGCGGGCGGGCTGCTCGCCGTGCTGCGCGAGGTCCGCGACCTGCTCGACCCCACGGCGTTGTCCGTCACCGGCCTCCCGCTCGTCGACCACCTCGGCGACGCCCCGATCTGGGACCCGGAGGTGATCAGGAGCCGCACCCTGCCGATCATCGCCGAGGGCGGGATCGCGGTGCTGCGCGGCAACCTCGCGCCGTCCGGTGCGCTGATCAAGCCGGCGGCCGCGTCCCCGCACCTGTTGCAGCACCGGGGCAGGGCCGTGGTGTTCGACAGCATCGAGGACTTCCACGCCCGCGTCGACGACCCGGACCTCGACGTGGACGCCGACTCCGTGCTGGTGCTCCGCGGCTGCGGCCCGCGCGGGTACCCCGGCATGCCCGAGGTGTCGAACATGCCGCTGCCGAAGAAGCTGCTGGAGCAGGGCGTGCGCGACATGGTCCGCATCTGCGACGGGCGCATGAGCGGCACCGCGTACGGCACGGTGGTCCTGCACGTGGCGCCGGAAGCGGCGGCGGGTGGGCCGCTCGGACTGGTCCGCACGGGTGACGTGATCGTGCTGGACGTGGAGAACCGGCGGATCGACGTGGAGGCGCCGGACTTCGCCGGCCGCACGCCCAGCCCGGAGATGGCGGCGGCGTTCGCGGCACCGCGGCGCGGCTGGGAACGGCTCTACATCGACCACGTGCTCGGCGCCGACACCGGAGCCGACCTGGACTTCCTGACCGGGTCGAGCGGCAGTGAGGTCACCCGCGAGTCGCACTGACGGGCCGGCGACCGCGCGTCCTCCTGTCCCCCAGAGGGAGGAGGCCGACGCGGCCGCCGGTGCCGAGGACTGCCTCAGTGCGAGTGCTCGTGCTGTTCCACGTGGTCGGAGTCGTGCACGTGGGTGTGCGAATGCTCCTCACCGCCGTGCGAGTGCGTGTGCTCGTGCTCAACGTGATCGTGCTCGTGCTCGCCGTGCGGGTGCGTGTGGGACTCGTCGCCGTGGCTGTGCTCGTGGGAGTGCACTCCGTTGGTCATGCCTCGAAGCCTGGCACGCCTCCGAACAGGGCGCAAAGGTGCAACCTCTTGCTTGTTGCAAGTTGCTTGTTGTTAGCTGCACGAGGCAACAAGGACTTCCGGGGAGGAACTGGATGCGGCGCGCCCTCTTGCTGGCCATCGTTCTGCTGGCGGGGTGCTCGTCACCCGACGGTGAGACGACCGGCTCGGCGACCTCCGTCGTGATCGGCGCGGGCAGTGAACCGGAGAACCTCAACCCGGTGCTCGGGTACGCGCCCGACGGCGCCGCGAAGATCTTCGACGGCCTCGTCTCGCGGGACGCGTCGCTGGCGCTCAAGCCCGCGCTGGCCACCGAGCTGCCGACCGCCTCGGCGGACGGCCTGAAGTGGACCGCCAAGCTGCGCAAGGACATCACGTTCTCCGACGGCACCCCGCTGACGGCGAAGGACGTCGTGTTCACCTACAAGTCCGTGCTGGACAAGAAGGTGAACTCCACGATCGCCTCGCGGTTCGACGCGGTGGCCGACGTCGTGGCCACCGACGAGCAGACCGTCGAGTTCACGCTCTCCTACCCCTACGCCCCGTTCGCGCAGCAGCTCGCGCTCGGCATCGTGCCCGAGGCGAAGCTCACCGGCGTCGACATCAACAGCGCGCCGTTCAACACCGCACCCGTCGGCACCGGCCCGTACACCGTCGCCGAGTGGCGCAAGGGCGACCGGATGGTGTTGAAGGCCAACGAGAAGTACTGGGGCGGCGCGCCCGCGATCAAGTCGGTGACGGTCGTGTTCGTGCCCGACGACAACGCCCGCGCGACCCGCATGGCCGCCGGCGAGTTCGACGGCACCGTGCTCCCGCCCAAGCTCGCCCAGACCTACCGCGAGAAGTCCGGCTACAAGATCGTGCAGAACCCCTCGGCCGACTACCGGGGTCTCGGCATCCCGTCGGAGCTGCCGTTCACCTCCAGCCCGCAGGTGCGGCGCGCGATCAACCTCGGCATCAACCGGCAGGCCATGATCGACGCCGTGCTGGCCGGCTCCGGCAAGCCCGCGTCCACGCCGATCTCGCCGTACCTGAAGAACTGGTACGACAGCGGCTCCGCGTTCACCTACGACGTCGCCGGGGCGGAGAAGCTCCTCGACGAGGCGGGCTGGCGCAAGGGCGCCGACGGCAAGCGCGCGAAGGACGGCCAGCCGGCCCGGCTTCCGGTGCTCTACCCCGCGCCGGACGTGCTGCGCAAGGAACTGGCGCTGGCCGCGGCCTCCGACATCGCGAAGCTCGGCATCGACGCGCCGGTCGAGGCCACGACGTTCGACATCATGCTGCAGCGCCGCAAGGAAGCCGCCGCGGTCTGGGGCGGCGGCGACCCGTACGACCCGGACACGGCCGCGTACACGTTGCTGCACAGCAGGTACGCGGGCCAGGACGGCTACGTGAACATGACGCTGTACCGCAACTCCACTGTGGACTCCGCCCTCGACACCGCGCGCCGCAGCCTCGACCCGGCGGCCCGCAAGCAGGCCTACGCGGACTTCCAGAAGGCTTACGCGGCTGACCCCGGCTGGGCTTTCCTGGTGTTCCTCGACCACACCTACGTGATGCGGGACAAGTGGAACGGACAGGAGACCCAGGTCGAACCGCACGACCACGGCCTGGTGCACGCGGTGTGGTGGAACCTCGAGCGCTGGACCCCGAAGTCGTGATCATCGCCGGAACACGCCGCGTGGCCGGCTGGTCCGGGGCGCCGGGTACGAGGAGGACGCTCGGTGGCTCGCGACACCGCACCGGGTCCACGCCGGTCCCGGGCAACCCGTCGGGCTCCGCCGGCACCGCCTTTGCGACGGGTGCACACCGCCACACACCGCGACCCGCCTCCCACGTCCCGGGCGCAGCGGCACGAGGTGCACGTGACCACACACCACGGCCCATCCCCCAAGCCCCGGCACCGGTCCCAGGCACACCGGCAGGCGCCGCACACCGCCACACACCGCGCCTGACCGCGAAACCCGTCTCGGCTCACCCGCCGCGCGCCACCGTCCCGGTCCCGGCAGCGGGTGCACCACACCCGTGCACCCCCGAGGCCGGGACGGCCGCGCCGTGACGCGGGGCAAGGCGATCGGCCGGCTCGCCCTGCGGCGGCTCGCCTTCGCGGTCCCGGTCCTGCTCGTGGTCAGCTTCGCGCTCTTCGTGCTGGCCAAGGCCTCCCCCTTCGACCCCGTCGAGCGCTACTTCGGCGTGCGGATCATCGGCGCCTCCCCCGAGCGCGTGGCCCAGCTGCGCGCCAACTGGGGCGTCGACGAACCGGTCGTCGCGCAGTACTGGGCCTGGCTGACGCACGCCGTCACGGGCGACCTCGGCGACTCGCTGTCGTTGCAGCAACCCGTGTCGGCGGTGATCGGCGACCGTCTCGGGTGGACGGTGCTGCTCGTGTCGGTCGGCTTCACCCTCGCCCTGCTGCTGGGCCTGCTCCTCGGCACGGTCGCCGCGTGGCGGCAGGGCTCGTGGCTCGACCGGGTCGTCACCGGCGGCTGCTACGCCCTGGAGGCCGCGCCGGTGTTCTGGGTCGGGCTGGCCGTGCTGTACGTGTTCGCGCTGCAGCTGCGGTGGCTGCCGGGCGGCGGCGTGACGACCGGCTCCGACCCGGTCTCGGTCGGCGGCGTGGCCGTGCACATGGTGCTGCCGGTGGCGGTGCTGGCGATCTCGCAGGCGCCCTGGTTCGTGCTGTTCGTGCGGCAGAACCTGCTGGAGTCGTTCACGCAGGACCACGTGATCGGCGCCCGCGCCCGCGGGCTGTCCGACCGCCGGGTCGTGTCCGGGCACGCGCTGCGGACCTCGCTGCTGCCGTTCCTCACGCTGCTCGGCGCGCGCCTGCCCGAGCTGATCACCGGGGCGTTGCTGGTGGAGACCGTGTTCTCGTGGCCGGGCATCGCGCGGGCGACGGTCGAGGCGGCGCTGAACGTCGACTTCGCGCTGCTCGGCGCGCTGACCGTGATGGCGACCGGCGTGGTGCTGTTCGGCAACCTGCTGGCCGACGTCCTGTACGCACTGGCCGACCCGAGGGTGGCGCTCGATGGCTGACCTGACCTGGCGTCCCGCGCCGCGCAGCCGCCTCACCGCGGCCAGCCCTCCCCGGTCGCCGCGGTGGCGGCTCCTGCCGTCCGCGGCCGTCCTCGCGCTCGTCGCGCTCACGGTCCTGGTCGTGCCGCTGGTCGTCGACCTCAACGAGCAGTACGTCGACCTCGCGATCGCCAACCAGCCACCGAGCGCCGCGCATCTCTTCGGCACCGACGAATTGGGCCGTGACGTGCTGCTGCGCTGCGTCTACGCGCTGAGGGTCTCCCTCACGGTCGGCGTGGTCGCGGCCGTGATCTCCGCGGTCGTCGGCACGGCGGTCGGCGCGCTCGCCGGGTCGGTCGGCGGCTGGTTCGACCGGCTGCTCATGCGGCTGGTCGACGCGATCGCGTCCGTCCCACACCTGCTGCTGGGCATCGTGATCGTCGCGGTGCTGCGGCCCAGCCTCACCGCCGTGATCGTCTCGATCGCGCTCACCCACTGGCTCACCGCCGCGCGGATCGTGCGCTCGGAGGTGCTGTCGCTCAAGACCCGGCCGTTCATCGACGCGGCGATCGTCGGCGGTGCCTCGCGGCTGCAGGTGATGACCCGCCACCTGCTGCCGAACGTCGCCCCGCAGGTCCTGCTCGCGACGACGCTGATGGTGCCGCACGCGGTGTGGCACGAGACGGCGCTGTCGTTCCTCGGCCTGGGCCTGCCGCCGCACGCGGCCAGCATCGGCAACATGATCAACGACGCCCAGCGGTCGCTGCTGATCGGCGGCTGGTGGGTGTCGCTCGCGCCCGGCCTGCTGCTCATCGTCACGACGCTCGCGGTGTCCGGCGTCAGCGGCGTGTGGCGGGACCGGCTCAACCCCAAGCGGCGCACGGAGCTCACGTGGTGAACCTGGAGATCGACCGGGTGTCGGTGCGGTTCGCGCTCAAGGGCGCGACCGTCGAGGCGGTCAACGACGTGTCGCTGCGGATCCGGCCGGGCGAGTGCGTCGCCCTGGTCGGCGAGAGCGGCTGCGGCAAGACGGTGCTGGCGAGCGCCCTGCTCGGGTTCCTGCCCGGCAACGCCGAGACCAGCGGCAGCGCCCGGCTCGGCGACGTCGAGCTGCTCGCGGCCACCGACCACGAGCTCGCGACCACGATCCGCGGCCGGCAGATCGGCCTCGTCCCGCAGAGCCCGGCCAGCCACCTCACGCCCGTGCGCACCGCGCGCTCGCAGCTCGAGGAGGCGGCGCGGGTCCTCGGCGGCGACGCGGCCAGGGCGGCGCAGCGCGCGGGCCTGCTGCCCGAGCACCTCGACCGCTACCCGCACGAGCTGTCCGGCGGCATGGCCCAGCGCGTCGCGAACGCGCTGGCGCTGGTCGGCGACCCGTGGCTGCTCATCGCCGACGAACCGACGACCGGCCTCGACCGCGACCTGGTCGACGGGCTGCTCGCCGAGTTCCGCCGGCTCGTGGACGACGGGCACGCCGTCCTGCTGATCACCCACGACCTCGCCGCCGCGCACAAGATCGCCGACCGGATCGCGGTCATGTACGCGGGCCGGATCGTCGAGATCGGCCCGGCGCACGAGGTGCTCGGCAACGCCCGGCACCCCTATGCCCGCGGCCTCGCCAACGCCCTGCCGGAACGGGACTTCGTGCCGATCCCCGGCCAGCCGCCCCTGCTCACGAACCTGCCGGACGGCTGCGCGTTCGCCCCGCGCTGCGACCAGGCCACCGCGATCTGCGAGGACCGCCCCGTGCTGACCGACGACCCGCACGCCGTCGCGTGCCACCGCCCGTGCTGACCGGGACCGGCATCACCGCCGGCTATCGCGAGCCGGTGGTGACCGGCGTCAGCCTCACCGTCCGGCCGGGACGGACCGTCGGGCTCGCCGGGCCCAGCGGTTCGGGCAAGTCCACTGTGGCGCGCGTGCTCGCGTTGCTGCACAAGCCCTTCGCGGGCACGGTGGAGATCGACGGCGAGACCGTGACCGGCTACCGGTTCAAGGCGGCCCAGCGCACCAAGATCGGCGTGCTGTTCCAGCAGCCGCGGCTGTCGGTCGACCCGCGGTTCACCCTGCGGCAGGCCATCGCCGAGCCGGGCGGGGACCGCGTGGACGAGCTCGCGGACCTCGTCATGCTCACCGGCGACCTGCTCGGCCGCCGCCCGCACGAGGTGAGCGACGGCCAGTTGCAGCGCGCCTGCCTCGCCCGCGCGCTCGCGCTGGAGCCGCGCTACCTGATCTGCGACGAGATGACGACGATGCTCGACGCCTCCACGACCGCGGCGCTGGTCGGCGTGATCCGCGCCTACCAGGAGCGCACCGGCGCGGGCGTGCTCGCCATCTCGCACGACGCCACGCTGCTCGGCCGGTGGGCCGACGAGACTGTCACGCTTTCAGCACCGCTTCCACGATGACGTTGTCCCGGTAGCTGCCCGCGACCCGGTCGAAGTCGCCCCCGCAGGTCACCAGCCGCAGCTCCGACAACGGCGTCGGCGCGTACACGACGGCCGTGGGGAACGCGGTCTTCTCCGTCGAGTAGCTGCTGCTCACGACGAACGTGAGCGTGGTGCCGTCCTGGCGTTCGACCAGCACCTCGGCACCGGGCTTCAGCTCGGGCAGCCGGAAGAACACGCCGGGCCCGGTCTTCGAGTCGACGTGCCCCGCGATCACCGCCGGTCCGGCGTCCCCCGGCGCGACGCCCCCGGCGTACCAACCGGCCTTGTCGGCTCGGGCAGGCGGCTCCAGCGCCCCGGCGGAGTCGACCCCCAGCGCCTCGAGCGAGGTCTCGACGCCGATCGACGGGATGCGCACGGTGACCGGCTCCGGCACCTCGTCGGCGCCGGGCCCCTTGACCAGGTAGATCAGCGTGACGAGCACCGCGGTGCCCATCAGGAGCCTGCCCTTGGCCATCAGCCGAACCGGAAGAGCCTGCCGCGCACCGAGTACATCGCGACGCCCACGACGAGCGCGATGACCAGCGCGGTGAGCCAGTCCCAGCCGCCCGCCATGCCGCCGAACCCGGTCTCCTGCCCGCCGCCGGGCACGACCTCGGCGGCCTTGGCGTCGGTCCGCAGCTCGATCCGCTTGGAGCTGACCAGCAGCGAGTAGACGGCACCGGCCTCGGTGCCCGCGTCGAGCCGCGTCGGCTCCTTGCCGCGCTGCAGCACCTCCAGCGCGTCCGTGCCAGGCGGCAGGCTCACGTACCCGGTGGTCGAGTTCGCCTGCACGGCGCGGTGCACGGCGGTGCCGCCGCGCACCAGGTCCAGCTCCGCGTCGCCGCCGTTGATCACCCGCAGCCGCGCCTGACCGCCCGGCGGCAGGCTGACGTCGTCCTCGAGCACCTTCATCGTGGACGCGATGTCGATGACCGTGTACGCCTTCCCGGCGCTCGCGATGACCAGCACCGACCGCAGCACGGGGCTGGACGCGTCCGAGCCCGCCGCGCGGAGCTCGACGCTGTGCTCCCCCGGCTCGATGCGCCGGTACTCGCCCAGGTCGGCGTGGTCGAGCGTGCCGACGCTCACCCCGTCGAGGGAGGCGTCGACTCGGGACTGGTCCGCGGAGAAGTGGCCGAGCCGCACGTACGTGCCGGAGGCGGCATGGGCGGGCGTGGCCGAGAGCAGCAGCAACAGCACGACGGCGAGCACTCGCACGCGGACCCTCCTCTCGTCAGACCTGGACAACGATAACTCGCCTGATCACGGTGCGGTGAGCGTCGGGCGCCCGCCGAGGTGCGCGACGGTGTCCCCGGAAGCCTCCACGGCCCGGCGCGCGGCCTCCCCCGGCGACTCTCCGCGCACGAGGGCGAACGTCAGCGCCGCGACGAACGAGTCACCGCCCCCGGTCGTGTCGGCCACCTCGACGTCGCCGAGGGGCAGCACCAGCTCGTCCGAGTCCCAGGCGACCACGTTGCCCACGTCGTCGACGGCGAACGCCACCAGGTCCGGTCCGAGCGCCAGCAGCTCGCGTGCCGCCGCGACCGCGTCGCCGGCCGTCTCGATCGTCCGGCCGGTCAGCAGCTCGGCCTCCCGGTGGTCCGCGCGGACCACGTCGGCGCACGCGAGCAGGTCGTCGCGCAGCCGCTCGGGGAAGCCGTCGAGGACCACCCGCCCCCGTGCCGCCCGTGCGGCCCGGAGCGCGACCTCCGGCGGTTGCTGCAGCTGCACCACCACGGCGGCGGCGCCCGCGATGAGGTCCAGCGGCAGGTCGTCCTCGCGCAGCAGCACAGCCTCCGGCAGGTGCTCCAGGTACCGCCGGCCGTCCGCCACGAGGTCCAGGATCAACCCGGTCTCGGTGCCCGGCCTGCGCACCACGGCTCCGGTCGCGATCCCGTCGGCGGCGGCCCGCGCGATCAGCCGCGCGCCGGTGTCGTCGTCCCCGACCACGCCGACGAGCGCGACGGGCGCGCCGAGCTGGGCGAGGCCGACGGCGATGTTCGCGCCCTTGCCGCCGAGCAGTTCCCGGCGCTCCCGCACGGGCGTCGTGCCACCGGGCCCCGGCACCTCGTCGACGACGAGGACCAGGTCCCGCGCCACCTGCCCCACCACGACGATCTCGTCCACACCGCTGGGCTACCCAATCGGGGGCCGATCAACTCCGCGGATACCGGTCGGTGACGTCGACCCCGTCCGGCAGCACCTCGAAGAGGTCGACCGGTGTCCGCTGCGAGACCATCTCCGTGCGGTGCAAGCGCTTGAGGCGGTCGCGCGCGACGGCGACCTGCTCGCCCGGCGCGGACAGCACCAGCACGGGCACCGCGCCCTGGGCCACGTGCCCGGCGACGCGGTCCGCGTTGCCCCGCCCGAACTTCAGCACCTTGCCGTACCGCACGAGGTACAGCAGCGTCTCCTCGCCGCGTGAGCGCTTGAGCCGCTGCACCTCCCCGGTCTCGTCGTTGCGGCCCCACGTGCCGTGCGATTTCGTCAGCCACCGGAACCCGGTCCACGGCAGGCCGTGCACGTCGGTGGCGAGGACCGTCCAGCCCGGCTGGGAGTACTTGGCCAGGCGCACCTTCACGGTCGTCGCGGCGATGAGCTCGGAGCTCTCCCGCCAGGTGCCGTCGAGCTCCAGCCGGTGCGCGATCCGCTGCACCGCCGGGTCCGGCACGGACCGGTCGTCCAGGCACACCAGGCACCGCGTCCGCTTGCCGGCGCCGCACGACCGGGCGACCCCGCACCAGCCGCACTGCAGGATCTGGACGTCCGCGCCGCCCGGCCGGTCGTGCAGCACCTTCATCTGGTCCGCCACGACCGCCAGGCACGCCTCGCACAGACCGCACCACGCGACCTCGGTGACCTCCTTGCGCGGCAACCGGGTCATGCAGTTGATGCACTGCTTCACATCGCCCTCCCCGGTGGGAAAGCCTATTCCAGTGCCCGGCGCAGACGCGAGGAGACAAGAGCGTGACGGGGGTCGGTGACGGGGAGCGACCGGCACAGCCGCTCGAGCACCTCGGCGTCCTCGCCGCTGTCCGCGAACGCGAGCAGCGCGTCGAGGTCGCCCCGCTCCAGCACGCCCTTGCGCACGGCCGCCGCGAGGTCGGCGCGTTCCTCGCGGACCACCGGCGCGTCCGACCGGGCGAGCAGCTCGCCGCCGTAGTGGCGGGTCGCCCCGGCCGCGTCGCCGGTGCGCAGTGCGGTGCGCACGTCCAGGAAATCGCCGCGCACCACGGCGTCGAGCCGGTACGGCCTCGTCAGCAGCACCGCGCCGAGGTGCGCGCGCAACCGGTGCAGCTCCGCGCGGACCGTGGTCGGGTTGCCGCGCTCTCCGTAGAGCAGCAGCGCGAGCTGTTCGGCCGTGAGCCCCTTGGGGTGCAGGGCGAGCGCCGTCAGCACCTCGGCGTTGCGCAGCGTCAGCGCGAGCGGCCGGCCGTCGAGGTCGGCCCGCAGCCCGCCGAGGAAGTTCAGCGCGAGCACGTGCCGCCGCGGCGCGAACTGCCGGAGGTGGTGCTGGGCGAGCTGGGCGGCGGCCGCGACGAGCTGCGGGACGGCCGGGTGCACGGTCTTGAGCGGCCCGCTGACGTCGACGACCCCGAGCACCACGCCCGTGTGGGGGTCGGTGATCGGGCTCGCCGCGCACGTCCAGCCGTGGCAGGTGCGCACCAGGTGCTCGCGGGAGTGGACGGTGACGGGCCGGCCGGTCACCAGCGCCGTGCCCATCGCGTTCGTGCCGATGGCGTCCTCGCTCCAGCGGGAGCCCTCGGTCAGGTGGACGCGCTCGGCCCGGTGGCGCACCTGGTTGTCGCCCTCGCACCAGAGGATGTGCCCGCGGGTGTCGGTGACGATCATGATCGTGTCGTCCAGGGACAGCGTGTGCCGCAGCAGCGGCACCGTCGCCGCCAGCGGGTGCGTGCCGCGCAGGTCGGCGACCTCGTCCGGCGCGTAGACGACCGGCGCCTCGTGGCGGTCCGGGTCGACGCGCGCGGCCAGGGAGCGCCGCCACGACTCGAAGATCTCCGGACGCGCGGCACCCAGCTCGACTGGGTCCATCGGTCCAGGATGCAGGCCGCACCGCCGCGGCGGCAAGCACCGGACTGCTCCGAACGGATGCAACGCGGGTGAAACGTTCGCGGTTCTACGTTCGCCGCCTGGTCGCAACGACGCGGGAGGCCCGACGATGACGAAGTACGCCGCTCCAGGACAACCGGACAGCGTGGTGACGTACCGGGACCGGTACGACCACTTCATCGGCGGCGAGTACGTCCCGCCCGCGAAGGGCGGGTACTTCGCCAACCCCACCCCGGTCACCGGCGAGGACTTCACCGAGGTCGCCCGCGGCACCGCCGAGGACGTCGAACGCGCGCTGGACGCGGCCCACGGCGCCGCCCGCGCGTGGGGCAGGACCTCCGTCGCCGAACGCGCGAACGTGCTCAACCGGATCGCCGACCGGATGGAGGCGAACCTCGAGAAGCTGGCCGTCGCCGAGACGTGGGAGAACGGCAAGCCGATCCGCGAGACGCTGGCCGCCGACCTGCCGCTCGCGGTCGACCACTTCCGCTACTTCGCGGGCGCCATCCGCGCCCAGGAGGGCGGCATCTCGCAGATCGACGAGGACCTGGTCGCCTACCACTTCCACGAGCCGCTCGGTGTCGTCGGGCAGATCATCCCGTGGAACTTCC
Source organism: Lentzea sp. NPDC060358 (assembly GCF_042725365.1). Lineage (NCBI taxonomy): Bacteria > Bacillati > Actinomycetota > Actinomycetes > Pseudonocardiales > Pseudonocardiaceae > Lentzea > Lentzea sp. NPDC060358. The sequence continues at coordinate 12,655 of NZ_JBHXCW010000219.1, forward strand.
CGATCCTGATGGCGGTCTGGAAGCTCGCCCCGGCGCTCGCGGCGGGCAACGCCGTGGTGCTCAAG
>NZ_JBHXCW010000220.1:0-12644 GCF_042725365.1 Lentzea sp. NPDC060358
AGGTTCTCTCAAGACGACGTCATGCGGTTCTTGGCGCTGCGTTCTCCATTTCGAAGCCCGAAGTGGTCGGCAGCGAAGGGGATCGAAAATGTTTCTTCGAATCGTTCTGATCTTGGCGGCGATGATGACGTCGATCGCATTCCCCTCTGCTGCGCAGGCGGCGGTTCCGGAGCGTTCCACCAAGTCTTTCTGGCTGCACTGGAACAGCACTCCCGTGACGGACGCGATGATCGCGACGGAGGCCTCGCGCCGCTCGTACATCGTGCTCAACGCCTGGGAGACGGCGCTGGCGGCCAAGTTCAGGGCGGCGAACCCGAAGATTCAGATCTTCGTCTACAAGGACCTTTCCTCGACGCGCAGCTACGCGTGCACGAAGGGCGTCGACGACGCGAACCTGCCGACCGGTGTCGGCTACTGCGCGGCCGACCCGAAGTGGTTCCTGCTCGACCGCAGCGGCAACCGCTTCGAGTACCAGGGTTACGCGGGTCACTGGCAGATGGACGTGGGCAACGTCGCATACCAGAATGCGTGGGCCGACAAGGTGATCGCGTCGAGCAAGGCGTTCGACGGCATTTTCATGGACAACGCGCTCTTCGCCTGTGACACGTACCACCCCGGTGTGTGCCCAGCCGCCTACCCGACCGACGCCTCCATGCGGCAGGCCTACCTGTCGATGTTCGCCAACACCCGTGCGAAGTTCGTCGCCGCCGGCCTCAAGACCGTCGCGAACCTGTCGAACGCGCGCCTCTACGACGGCGTGTGGGACTCGTACGTCACCAACCTCGACGGCGGCTTCGACGAGTGGTGGCTGACGTTCGGCGACAAGGACATGCTGTCCGAGTACTCCCAGGGCTGGAGCCGCCAGATCGCCGAGATCACCGCGAACGAGGCCAAGGGCAAGATCACCTGGGTCCAGCCGCACCACAGCGGTGCCGAGCAGCCGTTCCGCTACGCCTTCGCGAGCTACCTGCTGGCCAAGGGCGACCGCGCCGCCATCGCCGACATCGAGGTGACCGACCGCTACGACGGCGCCTCGTCGTGGCGCGCCGAGTACGACTGGAACCTGGGCACCCCCGCCGCCAAGGCCTACTCGGTCGGCACCAACGTCTGGCGCCGCGACTTCGCCTGCGGCACCGTGGTCGTCAACGCGAACAAGACCGGCAGCTCCTCGGTCCTGGTCTCGCTCGGCGCGACGACCTACACGACCGAGAAGGGCGCCAAGGTCCGCTCGGTGCTGCTGCCGGGCACGACCGGCACGGTGCTGCGCAAGCCCTGCTAGTCCCCAGCTCCGGGTCCGGGCCGGTCGTCCACGTGTGGACGGCCGGCCCTTCGCTACGGCGTCACCCGGTCGTCGTGCGCCGGCTCCCGCCTGGCGACCAGGACGGGGCACGACGCGTGGTGCAGCGCCGCCCGCGTGATCAGCCCGACCCCGTCGTGCCGCCCGCCGCGGCCCACCACGACCAGGTCGGAGTCCAGGCGCGCCAGCGCCTCGTGCGGGTGCCGCGACTGCACGACGACCTCCGGCGTCAGCTCGGGAGCCGTGGTGCGCAGGAACAGCACCGCCCGGCGGACCGCCGCCTCGTCCCGGGGCACCTCGTCGCCGCGCTGGGCGGGCGGGTGGACGTGCAGCAGGCGCAGGGACGCACGGCGGGTGCGGCACAGTTCGACCGCGCGCCGCAGCACGACCGGGTCCTCGCACCCGCCGACGGCCGCGGTGACCCGGCCGTACTCGCCGCGGACGGCCGGGGGCCGCCCGCGCACCACCACGACCCCGCACCGCGCGGCGCAGCACCGGGAGGACGAGGGACCCCAGCCCCAGGCCGCGGTGCTGTTCTCCTCTGCACCCCAGGACCAAGGTCGCGCTGGAGTCCGACGCGCCCACCAGCGCGGCCACCGGGTCGTCCCCGCTCGGCCGGAAGTGGGCCGTGAGCATCGGCAGCCGTTCCAGCACCCGCTGGACCGTCGTGTCGCCGGGGTCCGCCAGGAACACCTGGAGGTCCGTCCGCAGCGACCACGCGTGGCGCGCCGCCCACTCGAACGCGTGGTACGCAGACTCGGACGTGTCGACCCCGACCGTCACCGATCTGCTGAAGTCCGGGGCCCAGAAGGAGAACCTCCCGGGTCGCACCGCCGTGGTCGTCCTCATCACCACCTCCTGCCGCCCCCCAACCTCACCGCGCGTGCCCCGGCGGTCACAGGGCCGGAAGTCACGAACGCGGCAGGAACTCCTGCGGCCGGACGGGCTCGCTGGGAAGGAGCAGCGGCGACGCCCACCCGATCGGGCCATCGCGGCTGATCATCACCCGAACGCCAACGCGCCGCTCGACCACTGTGTGTGCGCCGGTAGCCTCTTGCCCGTGCCTGCCAAGCTCGAGGGCAAGGTCGCGACCGCCCCGCCCCGCCCTGACACCATTCGCCCTGCTTCCGCGGCTGCTCTCGCCGCGGTCGCCGACGTGCACCTGACCAGGCCAGCACATGCCGACGTCCAGGTGACGGGAGTGACGCTGCGTGCACAGCACGTGCTCCCCGGTGACCTCTACGCCGCGCTGCCCGGAGCCCACGCGCACGGTGCCGACTTCGCCGCGACGGCGCTCGCCCACGGCGCCGTCGCCGTGCTCACCGACGAGGCCGGCGCGGCCCGGGAGGCCCTCAGGGACGTGCCCGTGCTGATCCACCCGCGTCCCCGCGAGGTCGTGGGCCTGCTCGCCGCGCACGTCTACGGGCAGCCGTCGGCCAAGGTCAGGCTGTGGGGCGTCACCGGCACATCCGGCAAGACCACCACCACGTACATGATCGAGTCCGTCCTGCGCGCCGCCGGGAAGCACACCGGCCTGATCGGCACCGTCGGCACGCGCATCGGCGACGAGCAGCTCGGCAGCTCGCACACCACGCCCGAGGCGCCCGACCTGCAGGCGCTGTTCGCGGTGATGGCCGAGCGCGGCGTCACCGACGTGGCGATGGAGGTGTCGAGCCACGCGCTGCACATGGGCCGCGTCGCCGCCACCGAGTTCGAGATCGGCGCGTTCACGAACCTCAGCCAGGACCACCTCGACTACCACGCCGACATGGAGGAGTACTTCCAGGTCAAGGCGCAGCTCTTCGACGGCCGCGCGCGCCGCGAGGTCGTCTGCGTCGACGGCGACTGGGGTCCCCGGCTCGTCAAGGACTCGACGACCACCGTCGCCACCACCAAGCCCGCCGACTGGACCGCGGGCGAGGTCGAGGTGAGCGCGACCGGCGAGCAGGCGTTCACCGCGCACGGCCCCGGCACCGACATCGAGATCCACCTGCCGCTCGCCGGCAGCTTCAACGTCGCCAACGCCCTGCTGGCCATCGCCTGCCTGCACGCCGAGGGCGTCCCGGCCGCCGCGATCGCCGAGGGCCTGCGCACCGTCCAGGTGCCCGGCCGCATGCAGCGCGTCGACGAGGGCCAGGACTTCACCGCCGTCGTCGACTACTCGCACAAGCCCGCCGCCGTCGCGCTCGCTCTCGACGCCGTGCGCGCCAAGACCGACGGCCGCGTGATCGTCGTGCTGGGCTGCGGCGGCGACCGCGACCGCGCCAAGCGCCCGCTGATGGGCGAGGCCGCCGCCGACCGGGCCGACGTGTTGATCATCACCGATGACAACCCGAGGAGCGAAGAAGCGTCCTCCATTCGGGCCGCCATGCTCGAAGGGGCCCTCGCCGCCGGGAACCGGGGCGAGGTGCTCGAGATCGGCGACCGGGGGCTCGCGATCGACAAGGCCGTCGAGCTCGCACATCCGGGGGACGTCGTCGTCGTGGCGGGCAAGGGACACGAGACGGGACAGGAGATCGCCGGCGTGGTCCACCCGTTCTCGGACGTCGAGACGCTGACCGCCGCGATCAGGAGGGCTCACCGTTGATCGCACTCACGCTCGCCGAGATCGCCCGGGTCGTCGGCGGACGGTTGCACGCAACCGACGGCTCGCCCGTGGTGACGGGCACCATCGAGTTCGACACCCGCAAGATCACCGAGGGCGGCCTCTTCCTCGCGCTGCCCGGTGAGCGTGTGGACGGCCACGACTTCGCTGCGCAGGCCGTCGCCTCCGGTGCCGCGGGCGTGCTGGCCGGCCGCGAGGTCGACGCCCCCGCGGTGATCGCGCCGCCGGTGCGGACCAGGCACGCCAACGCCTACGTGCTCGCCGGGGACGCGAACGGCGAGGGCGCCGCGGTGCTCGAGGCGCTCGCCAAGCTCGCGCGCCACGTCACGGACCGCCTGGCGGACCTGACCGTCATCGGCATCACCGGCTCGGCGGGCAAGACGTCCACCAAGGACCTCATCGCCCAGGTGCTGCGGCCGGTCGGCGACGTCGTCGCGCCGCCGGAGTCGTTCAACAACGAGCTGGGCCACCCGTGGACGGCACTGCGGTCGACGGAGGACACCCGGTTCCTGGTGCTCGAGCTGTCCGCGCGCGGCGTCGGCCACATCGCGAACCTGTGCGAGGTCGCCCCGCCGCGGTTCGGCGCCGTGCTCAACGTCGGCACCGCGCACCTGAGCGAGTTCGGCTCCCGCGAGGGCATCGCGCAGGGCAAGGGCGAACTGGTCGAGGCCCTGCCGTCCGCGGACGAGGGCGGTGTCGCGATCCTCAACGCCGACGACCCGCTCGTCGCGGGCATGGCGAGCCGAACGAAGGCCAAGGTCGTCCTCGTCGGCGAGAGCCCGAAGGCCGACGTCCGCGCCGTGGACGTCGAGCTGGACGAGCAGGCCCGCGCGAGCTTCACGCTCGAGACCGCCTCGGGCGACGCGCGGGTGGCGCTCGGCCTGAGCGGACCGCACCAGGTGGGCAACGCGCTCGTGGCCGCCGCCATCGCGCTCGAGCTGGGCGCGACGCCCGCCGAGGTCGCCGACCGGCTCGGCGCCGCGCGGCGCGTGTCGGCCCACCGCATGGTCATCACCGACCGGCCCGACGGCGTGACGGTGATCGACGACGCCTACAACGCGAACCCCGACTCGGTGCGGGCGGCGTTGAAGGCCCTCGCGACGATCTCGCGTGCCACCACGCCCGCCCGCCGCAGCTGGGCCGTCCTCGGCCCGATGGCCGAGCTGGGCGACGACGCGGTGCGCGAGCACGACGAGATCGGCCGCTTGGTGGTGCGCCTGGACATCGGCAAGCTCGTCGTCGTCGGCGACGCGGCCCGCGCGATGCACCAGGGTGCGCACCTGGAAGGATCTTGGGGAGAGGAATCAGTCCTGGTGCCGGACGCGGACGCGGCCGTCGAGCTGCTCCTGGGGGAAGTCCGGCCCGGTGACGTAGTGCTGGTCAAGGCATCCAACGCCTACCGCCTGTGGCGCATCGCCGAGGCCCTGCTGGAGGCAGGAACCAAGTGAAGAGCATCCTGATCGCGGCAGCGATCGCACTAGCGGTGTCGATCCTGCTGACGCCGTACCTGATCAAGATCTTCTCGCGCCAGGGCTTCGGTCAGGAGATCCGCGAGGACGGTCCGCAGCACCACAAGACCAAGCGCGGCACACCGACCATGGGTGGTCTCGCCATCCTGGTCGCGATGTGGGCCGGCTACCTCGGCACGCACCTGGTGAACTCGATGTCGGCCTCGGCGTCGGGGCAGACCCCGACGGCGTCCGGCCTGCTCGTGCTGATGCTGACCACCTCGCTCGGCCTGGTCGGCTTCCTCGACGACTTCATCAAGATCCGCAAGGCCCGCAACCTGGGCCTGAACAAGACCGCGAAGCTGGTCGGCCAGTTCATCGCGACGATCACGTTCGCGATCCTCGTGCTGCAGTTCCCGAACAAGGACGGCCTGACGCCCGCGTCGGTCAACCTCTCGTTCGTCCGCGACATCACCGTGGTCTCGTTCGGCGTCATCGGGTTCGTCGTCTTCTGCTACGGCATGGTCGCCGCGTGGTCGAACGCCGTGAACCTGACCGACGGCCTCGACGGCCTGGCCGGCGGCTCGTCGGCGATGGTGTTCGGCACCTACGTCGTGATCTCGTTCTGGCAGTTCCGCTGGAGCTGCACCAGCTACTCGGTCGCCGGCTGCTACGACGTGCGCGACCCGCTCGACCTCGCGGTGATCGCCGCGGCGGCGATGGCGGGCTGCATCGGCTTCCTCTGGTGGAACGCCGCTCCCGCGAAGATCTTCATGGGTGACACCGGGTCGCTCGCGCTCGGCGGCCTCGTCGCCGGTCTCGCGATCGCCACCCGCACCGAGCTGCTGATGATCGTCATCGGCGGTCTGTTCGTGGTCGAGGCCCTGTCGGTGGCGCTGCAGGTCGCGGTCTTCCGCACCTCACGACGGCGCCTGTTCCGCATGGCGCCGTTCCACCACCACTTCGAGCTCGCCGGGTGGGCGGAAACCACGGTCATCATCCGGTTCTGGCTGATGGGCGGCATCTGCTGCATGTTCGGGCTCGGGGTGTTCTACAGCGAGTGGCTGACAGGCGGGTTCTAGACCTATGACGAAGCTGGCCGGTTCGAAGGTCTTGGTGGCCGGTGCGGGAGTGACCGGCCGGTCCGCCGCGGAGGCGTTGCTCGCCGCGGGCGCCGAGGTCGTGGTCACGGACACGTCGCCGCAGCGGCTCGCGGCACTGGAGACGCTGCTCGAGGGCGTCGACCTGGTCCCGGGCCTGACCGAACCGCCGGCCGGCACGTCCCTGGTCGTCACGAGCCCCGGCTGGCAGCCGTCGAGCCCGCTGCTCGCCGCGGCGTCGTCGGCGGGCATCGAGGTCATCGGCGACGTCGAGCTGGCCTGGCGGATGGCGGCGGAGCTCGCCGACCCGCCGGTCTGGCTCGCGGTCACGGGCACCAACGGCAAGACCACCACGGTCGGCATGCTGGAGTCGATCCTGCACGCCGCCGGCGCGGACGCCGTGGCCTGCGGGAACGTCGGCCTGCCGGTCGTGGACGCGCTGCTGGCCGGCCGCCGGGTGCTCGCCGTGGAGCTGTCGAGCTTCCAGCTGCACTGGGCGCCGTCGGTGAAGCCGCAGGCGGGCGCGCTGCTCAACCTCGCGGAGGACCACCTCGACTGGCACGGCGGCATGGACGCCTACGCGCGGGCCAAGGCCCAGGTCCTCACCGGCGAGGTGGCGATCGGCTGGCTCGAGGACGACCTCGTCGCCGACCTGCTGGAAGCCTCACCCGCGCGCGACCAGGTCGGGTTCACGCTGGGGGAACCGGCGGACGGCCAGCTCGGCGTCCGCGACGGCTGGCTCGTCGACCGGGCGTTCGCCGACGACGAGCCGCTGGTCGAGGTCGCGAAGATCCGCCCGGCCGGTCCTCCCGGCATCGCGGACGCGTTGGCCGCCACGGCTCTCGCACGGGCTTACGGCGTGCCGTCGGAGGCCGTGCGCGAAGGCTTGGAAGCGTTCGAACCGGCGGCGCACCGCGCGGTGCTCGTCACCGTGGACTCCGATGACGTCCGGTACGTCAACGACTCGAAGGCGACGAACCCGCACGCCGCGGTGGCGTCGCTGCGCGCGTACGACAGCGTTGTGTGGATCGCGGGAGGCCTGCTCAAGGGCGCGTCGGTCGACGACATGGTGCGGACCGAGGCCCACCGGCTGCGGGGCGCCGTGCTGATCGGCGCCGACCGCGCGGTCCTCGCCGAGGCGCTGGCGCGGCACGCCCCGGACGTGCCGGTGCGCGTGGTCGACGCGGCCGGCGACGACCCGATGCCCGCCGTGGTCGCCGCTGCCCGCGAGCTCGCCCAGCCGGGGGACACGGTGCTGCTCGCGCCCGCCGCCGCGTCGATGGACATGTTCACCGACTACGCCCACCGCGGGCGGGCGTTCGCGGACGCCGTCGTGGCGTTGACGGGTGATCGGTAGGGTTCGCAGCGCGACACGCCCCAGGAATCCCCGTTCGAGCGCTTGACACAGGAGACGATGATCTGGTGACCGTCGTCGCCGACAAGCCGAGGACCAAGCGGAAGGGCCGCCCCGCGGGCCGAGTCGCCTCGTTGCGCAGCGGCATGACCTCGTGGCTGGGCCGCCCGCTCGCCGACTTCCACCTCCTGCTCGCGATCTTCGGCATGCTCACCGTGCTGGGCCTGGTGATGGTGCTGTCGGCGTCGGCGCCGGGACAGGTCGCGTCGGGCGTGTCCGCCTACAGCGTGTTCCAGCGGCAGCTCATCTACGTCTGCGTCGGCGCGGTGCTGTTCTGGATCATGCTGCGCTTCCCGCTGCGCAAGCTCCGGCACGCCTCGACGGCCGCGATGGGCATCGGCGTGGTGCTGCTGATGCTGGTGCTGACGCCGCTCGGCGACGTCCGCGGCGGCGCCCGGTCGTGGTTCACGCTCGGGCCCGTCTCGTTCCAGCCGATCGAGGCCGTGAAGCTCGCTCTCGCGCTGTGGGGCGCGCACGTCCTGGTCACCAAGCGCGCGTTGCTGTCGCAGTACCGGCACCTGCTGGTGCCGGTCGTGCCGGTCGCGATGCTGGTGTTCGCGCTGGTCATGCTTCAGCCCGACCTGGGCGGCACGATCACGCTCGGCGTCGTGCTGATCAGCCTGCTGTGGTTCGTGGGCGCGCCGATGCGGTTGTTCGGCGTGATCGCCGGTGGCGCGGTGGCCGGTGCCGTCGTGCTCGCGATCGGCGCCGCGTACCGGCTCAAGCGCGTGACGTCGTTCCTCGACCCGGACGCCGACCCGCTGGGCGCGGGCATGCAGGCCCGCCAGGCGATGTTCGCCCTCGCCGAGGGCGGCTGGTTCGGCAAGGGACTCGCGCGGGGCAGCTCGCAGTGGCGGTACCTGCCCAACGTCGAGTCGGACTTCATCTTCGCGGTCATCGGCGAGGAGCTCGGGTTCATCGGCTGCGCGCTGGTGCTCGTGCTGTTCGGCGGCCTGGCGTGGGTCGGCCTGCGGGTCGCCGCGCGCAACACCGACCCGTGGATCCGGATCGTGTCCGCGACGCTCACGGTGTGGCTGGTCGCGCAGGCCGCGATCAACATCGGCTACGTCGTGCGGCTGCTGCCCGTCACGGGCATCACGCTGCCGATGATCTCCTCCGGCGGCACGTCGATCGTCACGACGATGGTCGTGTTCGGCATCCTCGCGAACTGCGCGCGGCACGAGCCCGACGCCGTGTCGGCGCTGCGCTCGCTCGGTCCCGGCCGGGTCGGCGGGCTGCTCAAGCTGCCCGCGCCCGAGGCCTACCGGCCGCCGCCCAAGCGCAAGCCCGTCCGCCCGACGTCACCTCCTCGCGCACCGGGGCGGCGCACGCAGCAACTTCCCGTGGTCGACGAACGTCGTATGGCAGGGCGGTCCGCACCGCCCTCGGAGTACCGTCGCCGCGAAACGCGCCGGGTGAACCAGAGCCGTTCCGAGCCCGGCCGGTCGACCCGCGGTCGCGGGCGATAAAACTGAGCCGAAGTTCTCGAACCGAATAACCGGAGGCAAGTCTTGACCGGGCACCCTGCCCCCAGTGGTCCGTGCGTCGTGGTCGCAGGTGGTGGCACCGCCGGCCACATCGAGCCGGCACTGGCGCTGGCCGACGCGGTCATGCGGCTGCGACCGGACGCGCGCGTCGTCGCGCTCGGCACCGAACGCGGCCTGGAGAACAAGATCGTTCCGGCTCGCGGCTACCCGCTGGAGCTGATCCCGCCGGTGCCGATGCCGCGCAAGCCCACCCTGGACCTGCTGAAGCTGCCGCTGAACGTGCGCGGTGCCGTGAAGCAGACCCGCGAGGTGCTGGAGCGCGTCGGCGCGGACGTCGTCGTCGGCTTCGGCGGGTACGTGGCGCTGCCCGCGTACCTGGCCGCGCGCGGCCGCGTGCCGATCGTGGTGCACGAGGCGAACGCGAAGGCCGGACTCGCGAACAAGGTCGGCGCCAAGTTCGCCGAGCACGTCGCGGCGGCCGTGCCGGACTCGGGCCTCACCGACGCGCAGATCATCGGCATCCCGCTGCGCCAGTCGATCACCACGCTGAACCGCGCCGCGCTGCGCGACGAGGCCCGCCGGTTCTTCGGCCTCGACCCGCACACCCCGACGCTCCTGGTGTTCGGTGGTTCGCAGGGCGCGCGCTCGATCAACGAGGCCGTGGCGCCCGTCGCGGCCGAGTTCGCCCGTGCCGGCGTCGGCGTGCTGCACGCGTACGGCCCGAAGAACACCGTTGCGGTGCAACAGGTTCCGGGGCGTCCGCCGTACGTGCCGGTGCCGTACCTGGAGCGCATGGACCTCGCGTACGCCGCCGCGGACGCCGTGCTGTGCCGTTCGGGCGCGATGACCGTGGCCGAGGTGTCGGCCGTCGGCCTGCCCGCGGTGTTCGTGCCGCTGCCCATCGGCAACGGCGAGCAGGCGCTCAACGCCGGTCCGGTCGTCTCGGCCGGTGGCGGTCTGCTGGTGCCGGACGAGGAGCTGACGCCGGAGAAGGTGGCGTCGCTCGTCGTGCCGCTGGTGGCCGACCGCAACCGGCTGGCGCAGATGTCCGCGGCGACGCTCGGCACCGGCCGGCGCGAGGCGGACGAGATCCTGGCCCGCACAGTCCTGGATGTGATCAAGAAGTGAGCCTCGAACGCGTACACCTCGTCGGCATCGGCGGCGCCGGCATGAGCGGCATCGCGCGGATCCTGCTGGCGCGCGGCGTGCAGGTGTCCGGCTCGGACGCCAAGGACTCGCGGACCGTGCTGGCGCTGCGGGCGCAGGGCGCGCGGATCGCCGTCGGGCACGACGCGGCGAACCTCGACCAGCTCGTCGGCGGCCCGACCGAGGTCGTGGTGTCGACCGCGATCAAGGACACGAACCCGGAGTACGCGGCAGCGCGCGAACGCGGCATCACGGTGCTGCGCCGCGCCGAGGCGCTGGCCGCTCTCATGGACGACCACCGCGTGGTGTGTGTTGCGGGGACGCACGGCAAGACGTCGACCACGTCGATGCTGACCGTCGCGTTGCAGCACTGCCGGATCGACCCGTCGTTCGCGATCGGCGGTGACCTCAACGAGTCCGGCGCCAACGCCCACCAGGGCACCGGTGGCGTGTTCGTGGCGGAGGCGGACGAGTCCGACGGCTCGTTCCTGTTCTTCTCGCCGTCGGTCGCCGTCGTGACGAACGTCGAGGCGGACCACCTCGACCACCACGGCACCGTCGAGGCTTACACGGCCGTGTTCGACTCGTTCCTGGACCGGATCGTCGACGGCGGCGTGCTCGTGTCCTGTGTGGACGATCCGGGTGCCGCGCGGCTGATCACCGAGGCGCGTGCGCGCGGAATCCGTGTGCGCGAGTACGGCCGCACCGCCTCCGACGCGCGCCTGGTCGACTACAAGCCGCTGGAGTCCGGTGGCCTGGCGTCGGTCGAGATCGACGGCGTGGCTCTCGAGGTGCGGGTCGCCGTGCCGGGGGAGCACATGGCGCTGAACGCGATCGCTGCCCTGCTGGCCGGCCTCGAACTGGGCGCCGACCAGGCGGGCATGCTGGAGGGCCTGGCCGCGTTCGGCGGCGTGCGGCGCCGGTTCGAGTTCAAGGGCCGTGGCAGCGGCGTCTCGGTCTACGACGACTACGCGCACCACCCGACCGAGGTCGACGCGCAGCTGCGCGCCGCCCGTCCGGTCGCGGGTGCGGGCCGCCTCGTGGTGGTGTTCCAGCCGCACCTGTACTCGCGCACCCGCACGTTCGCCACGGAGTTCGCCGCCGCGTTGTCGCTGGCGGACGAGGTCGTCGTGCTGGACGTCTACGGCGCGCGCGAGGAGCCGGAGCCCGGCGTGACCGGCGGCCTGATCGCCGAGCAGGTCACGGCGTCGGTGCACTACGAGCCGTCGTTCGACCGCGTGCCGGCCCTGGTGGCCGGCCTGGTCCGCGAGGGCGACCTGGTGGTCACCATGGGCGCGGGCGACGTGACGATGCTCGGCCCCGAGATCGTCACCGCGCTGGCGGGCGACGAGCAGGCATGAGCGCCCCGGTTCGCGGCAGGTCCACGCGGGTTCGCACCGCGAACCAGAGGGCGAAGAGCGCTGAGCACCGGGCGCGGCGCAGGGTCATCCTGCGCCGCCGCCTGGTCGCGTTGCTGACCCTGCTCACCGTGGTGGGCCTGACGTACTGCGTGTTCTTCACGCCGTTGCTGGGCGTGAGCCAGGTGGACGTCCGCGGCTCCGTGGCACTGACGGACGACGAGATCCGCACGACGGCGGCCATCGCCCCCGGCTCCCCGTTGGTGCGCCTCGACCTGGAGGGCATCCACGACCGTGTGGCGGCCATGCCCCGTGTCGCCGCCGTGGAGGTCGAACGCCAACTGCCCAACACGGTCCGTCTGCTCATCACGGAACGAGTGCCGGTCGGCTCCGTGAAGCTGCCCGACGGCTTCCACCTGGTCGACTCCACGGGCAAGGACTACGCGGTCCTGCCCACCCCGGCGCCGGGCGTGCCCGAACTGGTGCTGGCGGCGCCGTCCTCCGCGGACCCGGCCACGCAGGCCGTCGTCGGCGTGGTGAACCAGTTGCCGGAGAAGCTGCGCCCCGACGTGGTGTCGGTGACGGCGACGTCCGGCGCGGACGTGAAGCTGACCCTGACCGGCGACCGCGTGGTGAAGTGGGGCAGCTCGGAGAACACGCCGCGCAAGGCGGCGGTGCTGCTCGTGCTGCTGACGCGGGAGGGGACGACCTACGACGTGTCCTCGCCGGACTTGGCCACGGTGTCGTAACCAGGCCTTTCACGACGGCGCGGGGCGAGGTCCACAGACC
>NZ_JBHXCW010000221.1:0-12485 GCF_042725365.1 Lentzea sp. NPDC060358
TCATGACGGCATGCCTGGCTGCTTGTGGGTTGCCACGGTAGTGACAACCGGATAACCCGATCGGCCTAACTTCACGCGTCAGCGCCGATCGGAATCGCCAGAACCATCTAGAACTTCGGGAGCCCCTCGAGTGGCACGAACTGACCGGCCACGTGCAAGTTGTCGCGGCCGCCGTCGGCCTACCCGGTCTCGTAGTTGACGACACCGGACCCGCCGATCTCGGCGCTAGGGAAGCATCCACGAAGCCGCCCTCGGACTGCGCCGGTCAGGTCGAGGGCGGTGAGGACGACGCGTCTCTCAGCGCCGGGCCTGCGGGCGACCAGACCACCTGATCGCAGTGTCGGGCTGCACGTGGATACAACGTCGACCAGTCCTTGGCGGCCTAATCAACGACTATGAACCTGCGGCAGCCTAACGTACGGGTCAGACCGCCGGGCCGCTTTGACACTCCGCAACTTATTGGGTTTTCGCTCCTAGTCCATTTTATCAGTCACGCCAAAGCGATCGGCTATTTCGTTCGGTCCTGCACCTGGGCCTGGAGTTGGTCGCACTTGCCGAGTAGTTCATCGAGGGTTGCCACGATTCGGCGCTGCTCTTCGAGAGGTGGCACAGGAATCGGCATCTCTCGGAGGGTGCGGAGGTTGAGTCCAACGTACGCAATGCCTCTAAGGCTTGCCTGGATCAGGTCCCAGAAGTACCCGGAGGCAAATACGCTGACCAAGAAGTCCGGGTCAATGGCATTGCCGACGGGGACGACTGCTACCTCGCGTGCCACGTTGTAGCCGGCGAGCTCGTCGGGCACCCGTGCGACTCCACCCAGAGTCCCGCGGACGTTGATCACTACCTCGCCACCTACGAGACGTGTTCGAGCGAAGTTCTTTTCGATCTCGGGATCGACCCGGCGCACAGCTGATAGCTCGAGCCGCCGCGGCTTCACGTCACTGCATCTCAGGGTTGGCACGCCACCCTGGAGCGGCTCAACGCCGAGCTTGATTACCCCATATGAGATGTCCCGATCGTCCTCGAGAATGGTGCGTACTTTGGTCACCCCCCAGTTGGAGGGAACAGGGTAAGGCAACAGGCTCAGATCGCTCTCGCTCGGATCGATGGGTGAGCTCTCGGTAGTGTCTTGAACACTTAGCTGACCTCGAACGGCGAGATCCAGTATCGAAACAGCAAGCCTCTTCACGTCGTCGGGGGATTCAGTCACCAAGCTCAAGTGCTCTAGAGCAAATTCAGCATCGATATTCTGGCCCAGCGTCCGCAGTGTTGCAGAACTGAGCCGTTGACGAGCAAATTCGGCGACACTCTGTTCGGCAACTAGCTGATCGATCAGAGTGAAGATTTCGTCGACTTTCTGTACGATCCGGAGTTGTTCAGCCTCGGGGGCAAGTGGAAACAGGTAGTTCTTCAGTGACCTGATGTTGATATGCGGGACGGTCGTGCCGATGACGTCGGCCTTCGCCTGGTCAAAGACGATCGGCGAATTTAGACCCCATGAAAAGAACGAAGGTGCAACTCCAGGGCCGACGCGAAATTGCATCATGCGCTGCGAAAGGCACATCCTATGGCCATCGGGTACGACCGCTGCGATCCCGTAGTTGCCTTCTCGGCTGTAGAAGATGTCGCCAGGCTCAGGCTCGAGCCTTGCCGTCTGGCGCTTGTACTCTTCGGGGCCCACGCGACGAGCGGTCTCAAAAACTATGCGTCCCGGCTTCATGTCTGCAGTGCGGATAGCTGGCACCCCCGTGTCGGAGTAGACGGGGGTGCGATGCTGGCAGTCCACAATGTGAGAGCAGAGCTGAGCCAGCCGCACCCAGCGCCACGACTCGGGAAGCTGGTAAGGGGCTGAATCTGGATCGATGTCGGGAAAGTGAGGCGCCTTGCCCTTCTTTGCCTGTGCGGCGTGGTATTTTTCGAGCTGGCGAATTACTTCGTCGGCCGAGCCTTCCGATGCGTCCTGCTGGACAAGCTTGCCAGTGAAGGCGAGAGACAAGACGGTGCTACGCAATCGATCTATGCCGCCCGGAATTTCGACCAGCTCGTCCATGGAGCCAACGAGCGCACGAAGGTCATCAACGTTCATGGTGGGACAACGCCTCCGACAGCAAGGACTTGATCTCGGTCACTGACGCGCGCACGGCGTCTTGCTTTTCGCGGTAGGCGGTCAACAGCTCTAGTGGCGTCAGGTCGTCCAGCTTGGTCGCGTTGGGATTCCTGATGTCGAGCTTGTAACCGCTGCTCTTTATCTCATCGATAGAGACACGCCATGCCTGATCAGATTCGACCCGATTGTCCCACCAAGCGCGCTCGCTATCGAACTCTTCGAGGCGCATTGGCTTTGTCTTGTTATAGGACTTCGCTCCTGCTGGAAGGCGGTGCTCGTAGTACCAGACTTCCTTGGTAGGTTCACCCTTGGTGAAGAACAGCAAGTTTGTAGCGATGCTTGTGTAGGGGGCAAATACGCTCCCTGGGAGGCGAATGATGGTGTGCAAGTTGCACTCGTCCAGCAGCTTCTCTTTGATGCGCGCCTTAACGCCCTCGCCGAAGAGGAAACTGTCGGGCAAAACCACGCCGGCGCGCCCACCGGGTTTCAACAGCCTCATGATCAAAACCAGGAAGAGATCGGCAGTTTCACGTGTTCGAATATCTGCGGGAAAGTTCGACTCGATCCCAGGCTCCTCGGTACCGCCAAAAGGCGGGTTGGTTACCACCACGTCGACTCTGTCGGCCGGGCCATAGTCACGGAGCGGGCGAGCAAGCGTGTTGTTGCGCCGAATTGAGGTGGGAGCGTCGATCCCATGAAGGATCATGTTCGTCAAACACAGCAGGTGTGGTAGCTGCTTCTTCTCCGTGCCTCGAAGCGATACCTGCAACGATGCCTCGTCCTCTGGTGTCGTCACCTGTCGACGCAGATGATCGATGGCGTTAGCCAAGAAACCACCAGTACCACAAGCCGGGTCGTAGACGGCCTCTCCCAATCTTGGGTTGACCTTTTCAACGACGAACTGGGTAAGCGGCCGCGGCGTGTAGTACTCGCCAGCGTTGCCAGCGCTCTGGAGGTCCCTGAGTAGCTTTTCGTACAGATCGTTGAACTGGTGACGGTCGGTCTGCGCGTTAAAATCGATGGAATTGATCTTGTTGATGACCTGGCGAAGGAGCGTGCCACTCTTCATATAGTTGTAAGAGTCCTCGAACGCTTCCCTCACGATCAGTGTTCTGGGGTTTGCGCCTCCCGTCAGTCCGCGCAGTCCTGGGAACAGCTGGGTGTTGACGAAGTCGTTGAGCCCCTCGCCCGTGAGGCCCTCCTCGTCAGCGGCCCAGTTCCGCCACTGAAACTCGGACGGGATGGCCGGCGAGTAGCCGTCGACCATGAGCTCGAGCTCTTGCTCGGTGTCGTCTAGGATCTTCAAGAAGATCATCCAAACGAGTTGACTAAGACGCTGAGCATCGCCGTCCACTCCTTGGTCCTGGCGCATCACGTCCTGGATTGACTTTATCAGGCCAGAAGTAATCATGAGGGCGTCTCCCGGTACAGAGCGGCGATGAGATCGTGGAGCACGTGCATAAAGGCCTCGCGGCTGCCGAAGAGCCTGATCAGCTCAACGGGTGAGCCTAAGTCGGAGAGGGGTGCCACTCGCAGCACACCGATGTCTTCAATCGCGCGAATGCCGAAAGCTGCGTATTTTTCGAGTAAAGCAGTGACCAGCTTACCTTGCTTGCCCTCGAATTTTGCTACGTAGCCCGAAGCGCTAAGCGCTGCAGCGCGGTCGGCTCTGATGTCAAAGGTTGCGAGCTGGTCGTAGACGACTTTGAGCGCCAAATCGAACGGGTCGACATCGGAGCCCCGCTGTTCGGCCAGGTCTTCCAGCGGGACACCCTCGTCAGATAACGAGTCGAGGTAGTCGCCCTTGTTGGTGGCGTCCTGCCAGGCAGTCATGAAGTCGGCTAACGTGACGTACCGCTTGATCAGTGCCTCACGCACGAACTCATCAAGGTTGGTGGTGATCGGCTGCCCATCAGCGCCGACCAGCTCGACCGTCTCGCCCGCGATCGTCACGGCCTGCCCACTCACATAGTAGCGCTTACGCCGTGGAGTTTTGCCTTTGGGAATAGTGACGGCTGGGGCTTCGCCGCCGTCTTCCTCAGTGTCTTCATCGTTTTCATCGACGTTATTGAGCTCGTTGATCACGTCATCCATGTCTTCGTCGTCCGTGACGTCGATGATCTTTACTGGAGCGCCGTCGAAGGCGGAGTCCTTGAAGAGCTTTGTGACGTCACGAAAGTCGATGATGACGAAGAACCACTTGTCGTAGTCCGTTCGTACACGGGTGCCTCGGCCAATCATCTGCTTGAAGTCAGTCATGCTCTCGACTTTGGTGTCGAGCACGATGACCTTGCAGGTCTGAGTGTCGACGCCAGTGCTGAGCATTTTAGACGTCGTGGCAATGACAGGGTACGGAATCTCCGGGTCGATGAAGTTGTCGATTTCTTGCTTACCGATCTGCTCATCG
Source organism: Lentzea sp. NPDC060358 (assembly GCF_042725365.1). NCBI lineage: Bacteria > Bacillati > Actinomycetota > Actinomycetes > Pseudonocardiales > Pseudonocardiaceae > Lentzea > Lentzea sp. NPDC060358. Next base: position 4,515 of record NZ_JBHXCW010000221.1, read on the forward strand.
CCAGTAATGCGCATGATGTAGCGAGGGTCTTTGGTAACTTCGTTCTTGTTGAGGTTAACTAGCGCCCGGCGCATCCGCTCGGCATGAGCGATGTCACGGCAGAACACGATGGTTTTGTCGAGCTGGTTGGTCTTCTGAAGGTAGTCAGTGATGCGTTGCGCGACCTGTTGTGTTCGCTGCGGCAATACTAGGTCGCCGTCGAAGTCGTCGCGCGTATAGTGGCGCTGTTCGATTAGCTTGCCCTTGTCATCGACCTGACCGGGTTCGGGGGTGAAGCCGGTCAGGTCGACATCAAGATCAACGCGAACCACCTTGTATGGAGCAAGGAAGCCGTCGTCGATGCCCTGCTTGAGCGAGTAGGTATAGAGCGCCTCGCCGAAGTAGTCGATGTTGCTGACTTCGTTGGTTTCCTTAGGCGTCGCCGTCATGCCCAGCTGAATCGCTGACTCAAAGTAGCCGAGGATGGCTCGCCAAGCGCTGTCTTCACGAGCGCTCCCTCGGTGGCACTCGTCGATGATCACGAGATCGAAGAAGTTCGGCGAGAACTGTTTGTATGCGTCCTCCTCGCCCTCTTGACCTGTCACGGCCTGGTAAAGCGACAGGTAGAGCTCGAAGCTCTTGTTGACTTGCCTGCCAGCACTGACCTCAAAATCGAGGTTGTCGGTGCCGTCGACCTTGCTGATGGTCCCGCGTGAGGTACTGAGCTTGGCCATCCGACCCTTGAACATCGAGAAGTCGTTCATCATTGTCTGGTCGATCAGCACGTTGCGGTCGGCCAGGAACAGGATGCGCGCTTGCCCTTTCTCCGGATTGAGCTGCTTGAATGTCTCCATGAAGCGCCAGATGATCTGGGCTGCTGTGTAGGTCTTGCCCGTACCCGTGGCCATCACGAGCAGCAATCGCTTGTCACCCGCGGCGATGCGTTCCATGGTCCGATTCACGGCGATGCGCTGGTAGTACCGAGGGCGCCGGCCAGAGCCGTCATCATAGAACTGGCTCTGGAGGACAGGTTCTTCGGCGTCCTCGATACCCTTCCACTTCTTGTAGATGTCGTAGAGCACATCGCGAGTTGGGAACTCGTCGAGGCCGATCTCGACCTCAACCTCGTCGCGCTGACCGGTACGGTCGTGCCACACGAACGAGTCGCCGTTGCTGGTGAAGACCGAAGGCACGTCCAAGTGCTCTGCGTACTCGATGGCTTGCTGCATGCCATCGCCGACCTCATGGTTGTTGTCCTTCGCCTCGACCAGAGCGATCGGCAGGTTGGGCCGGTATTCCAGCAGGTAGTCGACCCGCTTGGGCTTCTTGCGGCGTCCGGTCTTGCCTACGATTTGGATGCGGCCGTCGGTGAAGTAGTAGAACTCCTCCCGGAACGAGTCGAGCGGCCATCCCGCAGCGCTCAGCGCTGGGGTTATGCGCCTCGTGCGCACTTCCGCTTCGGTCCACTGCGACATGTCCGGATTGCTCACAGGGCGATCATACGGAGGCGTACCGACAGTCCATTGCCAGACGCGCATAGCGATCACCGTGGGTGACACGCGCATGGGCCAGCTTCGCTGGCGCCACTCTCGGCGGTATGCCTACCGTCTACGCCGCTATGCCCGGCGGAACGACCGGACGTACCTCACCTCGTGACCTGGCTGCGATCCGAGCTCCGATTGAGCAGCTGCTCGTCCGTAGAGCAGACAGGCTTCGGTGCAAGAAGCCCAGGTTGTGGCGCTCGTTCGGCAGGCGGCGGTTATGAGCCAGCAGGCAGCGTTAGGCGCGTGTCGACATCGTTGAAGGGTGCTTCGACGTCGACACAGACCAGCCCCCACCTCCATCGAGGCGCGCCCTCGGGTCACCGGATCACCGACGGCACCCGGTTCGAGTTGCGAGCTGCGGCGTTGTTCGTGGGGCACGAACTCGCTGCAGGACACGATCGCCCTTGCCACCGCTGATTCGTTGCGGCCTACATGATCTTCTCTGTGGCTATTCAGCTGTCGGCTTGGCGTGAGGCATTTCGCCTGGTGTCACTCCGCTGATGGCGTACTGGCTGATGCGGCCGTGGCCGTCGCATCGGTTAGTGGACATGCCGCGAGTCTCGAAGCCTGGTTGATCCCGAACTGGCCAGGTGCAGATGGATATGATCAAGACTGAGTTGACTGCAGCCTGAGGCGCTTACGTGGTCTTCGCGCCGCAGCTCACTGTGTGTGTCATCGCTCGACCGAGGCCGCTCCAAGTTCAGGAGGAAGTGGCAGCCGATGCCAGGCCTGACGCTAGAGAGAAGCGCATCATCGAGCTCTACACCAAGTCGGCGGAACAGTTGGGCTCCGGAAATAAGCTGCGGCACGACACGTCGGCCTCTGCTCGTTAGAGAGACTGGCAAAGGGCGACGCTGATCATCGTCAGTCGATTCGTGAAACTCATCTCTGCCTCCCTTCGGCTCCCGTGCTGCTCAGCATGGCGTGAGAGCACGTCGCTGGACCGTTTGGTGGGTGGCGTAACTGCCCAGCGAAACGAGGCGATAGGCGGATCGTGACTTACGAGTTTGACGAACACCGGTGGGGCCTGCGCCGTATCGAGGCGCCTGCCCGGAGGATTATCGATGCCGGCCTGGGTGAGGGCAGGTCGGCGATCGAGCCGGAGTTGCTCGCTTGGGACGCCCCGGTGGTCGTAGAGCTCCGAAGGCGGATCGTCGACAACGCTGATGCCGGGCGTGGGACTTTCCTGAAGAAGCTGCGTGAGCAGTTGGCCGGCGCGGACCGCGAAGTCGTGCTGCTGATGGCGGAGTTGCTGGCGTTGCACGCCTTGCCGTTGGGGAATCTCAGCGGGGCGGTGAAGACAGGCAGGGTCACCACGGTGTTGTCGTGGAAGGAACCGCCTGCTGTGGTGCCCGAAGACATCAGCCTGGGCCTTGAGGGGCCAGGCGTGTTTCACGGTGGCGTGGGATTCAACGTTCAGATCTGGCAACAGCTCGGCTGGTTGCTGTCGTTCGTCGAGCAGTGGCACGAGCTCAGCCCATCCGATCGTCAGACCGCCCTGAGGGAGCCGTGGACGTTCCGGGAGTTTGTTGACCGTCAGGACACCGGCCAGCTGGCGATTCGGAACTCGTTGCTGTACCTGGCGTTTCCGGACACGTTCCTGCCGATTGCCCGCCAAGCGGACAAGGTCGCGATTCGCAACGCCTTCGAATCGGAGATCGGTGGCCGGACCGGCGCCGACGCCGTCGCTGTTGACCGCGATCTCTTCGCGATCTACCGCGCACACCGGGAGAAGGCGAGCGACGAACGCGTTCACTACTACAGCGATGAGTGGGAACCGAGGTGGCGCAAGCAGAAGCGCAGGCGCACCGACGATTCCGCCCGTGCCTGGCTCGTGCGCGACCCCGACATCAGCCAGAACGGACGCATCTCGATTGCCGCGGATCACCTGGGTGACCTGGATCCCTCGGTCGAACGTGAGCAAGTCGACGCGGCCGTCGAGGAGGGGTACCAGCACCTCGACTACGCGCAGCGCCGGGCCCTGGCCACCGACTACTTTCACTTCCTGTCCACTATGAAGGTCGATGATCTCGTCGCGGGGATCGCCGACGACCACGTCTACACCGGCGTGATCACCGGTGAGCCAGAACGCATCGACGCAAGCCTGTGTCGTTCGGTCGCCTGGTCGCCGCAGAGCATCGCAAGTGTCGGCTCTCTGTCGGCGGACCTCGCCAGGGAGTTCGAGCAACAGGGCGCGGTGGTGGACATCACGGGAGCCTTTGCTGCGCTCACCAATCTCGCTGGCGCTCCCGACGCGCCCGAGGAGGCGCAGCCGGTCGGTCAGCTCTCGCTGCGCGCGGCGACCAGCGCGTTCGCTGACTCGTTGCACTTCGACCAGGCATGGTTGCAGAAGGTCGTGTCGGCGTTGCAGGACCGCAAGCAGATCGTCCTCTACGGCCCGCCAGGGACCGGAAAAACCTATCTCGCGCGGGAACTGGCCCGTCACATCACTGACCCGACAGCGATCCGCTTGGTGCAGTTCCACCCGTCGTATGCCTACGAGGACTTCTTCGAGGGCTTCCGTCCGCGCTCGCGTGGCGAAACCGTCAGCTTCGAACTGGTACCCGGTCCGCTGCGCCGGCTTGCCGCGGCTGCCGCGGCTGACAAGGGCCGCCCGTACGTCCTGATCATCGACGAGATCAACCGCGCGAACCTGTCGAAGGTGTTCGGGGAGCTGTACTTCCTGCTGGAGTACCGCGACGCGACGATCGACCTGCAGTACTCCCCAGGCGACCGGTTCAAGCTGCCGCCGAACGTGTTCATCGTCGGCACGATGAACACCGCCGACCGCTCGATCGCGCTGGTGGACGCGGCCATGCGGCGGCGGTTCGCGTTCTTCGAGCTGCACCCGGATCATCCGCCGGTCAGCGACCTGCTGGAACGCTGGGCGACGGCGAATGCCAAGACCGACGACCGGGCCGAGCTCCTCGTCAAGCTGAACAGCGCGATCGGCTCGGACCGTGAATTCAAGATCGGCCCTTCGTACTTGATGAAGCCAGACGCCGACCGTGGGCTCGAGCTGGTGTGGGAGCAGTCGATCCTGCCGCTCTTGGAGGAGCACTACTACGAGACGCTGAGTCGGCAGATCGTGCACGAGAGGTTCGGTCTCGACGTCATCCGCGGTACGCAGTGATCGTTCTGAAGGAGAACGCCTCAACGGGCCCGACTGTGCCGCTCACCGCGGCACAAGCCGCATACCTACGCGGCAGCAAGCTAGTCACGATCCGCGGCACGGGTCCGTACACGATCATCCCCAAGGTGAAGCAGGTTGGCGCCTTGCACGCGCACGGCCTGGACGTGGTGGTCACGCCCAAAGTGAGCATCCAGCGCTTACTGTTCCTGCTGGGCTACGCGGCCAACCCCGGCTTCCTCCCCGAGCACGTCGAGGGCGTCCAAGCGGACGGCCTGTGGCCGATCGTCGCGGAAACCTTGTGCCGCCACGCCGAACGTGCATTGGCCGGCGGGGTGCTGCAGGGATATACGACCGATCAGACGACCAGTAGTGTGTTGCGCGGCCGAGCCCGGGTCGCCGACCAGATAGCCCGCCGCCCCGGCCGGATGATGCCTCTGGAGATCACCCACGACGAGTACACGGTGGACATTGCCGAGAACCGCCTGCTGCGGGCAGCGGTCCGGAGGATGTGCGGGGTCCCCCGCGTTCCCCAAACGCTGCGCACTCGTCTGCGCCACCTGGACAACCGCCTGGACGGAGCGTCGCCGTTGCGTGCGGGCGCTCCGCGGCCACGGTGGCGTCCGCACCGGCTCAATGCCCGTTACCACCCGGCACTGCGCATCGCGGACTTGGTGCTGAACACCCTGTCGTTCGAGGTCGGCGAGGACGGTCTGGCCATCGCCGCGTTCGTGGTCAACATGGAGCGCGTCTTCGAGGACTTCGTGACCACCGCACTGCGCGAGGCTTGGCGCGCCGATCCGGGACGCACCCACAGTCAGTACGCGGCCACCCTCGATACCGGCAGCGCTATCAACCTGCGGATCGACGTAGTGCACCTGGTGAACGACAAGCCCCGATTCGTGGTGGACGCCAAGTACAAGCTTGAGAGCCGCTCCGGTGGCTACCCGAACGCCGACATCTACCAGGTGCTCGCGTACTGCACAGCGCTGCAGATCGACCGTGCTTGGCTGGTCTACGCGAGTGGCACCGGCGGCTCAGCGCCGCGGGCGATCCGCAACACCGGCATCACAATCACCGAGTACCCGCTGGACCTTGATGCCGCGCCCCTTGATCTTCTCGCCCAGGTTAATCAGCTCGCACGCTCGGCCTGGATCTGACAAAACACGGTCATGGTGTCGGTGCCCCTACGGCCACGTACCTGATTTTGGCGTCAGGAAGGAATCTGGCGGGTCGCACGGCGCAGGGGTGAGACGGAGCTGGCTCGTTAGGTCGTGCTGGGAAACATCAACTCGTCGAGTGGCTGAAAGCGGACCGGGTCGTCAACGATGCCCGGCTTGCCTGGTGAGCGGCGGATGAGGCCTTCGACGAGTACGGCCCGGCCTGCGTTATGCCAGTCCCAGGCGGTGCGATAGTCGTCGAGCGGGAGGCGCACTCGCACCTCGGACTGTCGGCCCCGGCGCATCGTGGACACGGCGATCTCTCCGTACGGGTCATCGCGGTTCTCGTGCCGGAACTGGACGATGGTGCCGGAAAAGATCTGTTTGGATGGCACACGTTGCTGCCGCAACCGATCGGCGACGAACCGGACGAGGTCGGCGGCCTCCGCGCTGATCGACACCTGCCGCGGCATCGTGTCCGGTGCAGCCACTACGGGAGACCAGCTGACGGTGGTTTCGAACTCCCCGATCGCGTTCTCGTCGAGGACGTTGACCAGAGCTGCGCAGAATTCCCTGCTCACTCCGCGGTACACGAGCTCGTGGAGATGATCGGCGTTCGGTGGTCTGCCAGGTTCCACGACGAGGTCGTGCACCGCCTGCATCGACTGGGCGAACGTACGCACGACGCGGCGTTCGAAGGGCTCGGGCGCGGCGTTGTGCAGGACAGGCTCTTCCTGCTCGTCGTACAACGACGGTTGCCGGGGATCAGGTTGTTCTGGCTCGGGGATCGGCACCAGAACGGGGATGATGAACGATCCTCGTTCGGTGTGTCCCATGAACGCCTCACGGACGACCTCGTCGCCGATACGGGAGTAGCTGCCACCGATCTGGGCTCGCTCCCACCTCGCGGTCGTCGCGGTCGCGCGCAGCATGGTCCGCGCGGAGCCGATCAGCTTGGTGGCCGTCTCCAGCGGGATCTTGTCGATGATGCGGTAGTCGTTCACCGCACGTAGATGAGTGACGTCGAACCGCACGTGGCGCACAGCGACGGTCGTCGCATTGACGTCGCGGCGCTCGGCGCGTGCCAGCCTGGTGAGCACCGAGCCGACCAGCACGTCGTCCGGTTCGTGCGGCACACCGATGCGGGACCCATCCTTCGTCCACAATGTTCCGCCAGGGCCCGGTGGGTCGGCCGACCAGCCGTGGGTCTTGAGATAGCTGTGCAGATCAGCCAACGTCGGCAGGACGACGGTGTCAGGCAACTGCACCGCCTCCCTTCGACTTGCCGAAGCTAGCCTCGACGTCGGCATCCCACAGTCGCAGCGTGTCCGCTGTGAACCGCTGTGCCTTCGGAACAATAATGTTCTGGCCCTCTGGAAGGGTGTCGACTCGCGCCCAGAAGGCCGCCGCATGATGCAGCGTTGCCCCGTCGTCGTGGTGAAGCCAGGAGAGCTGATCGTCCGGGTCGACGATCACGAGGACGAAGTACACCGGGACGTTGGAGCGGATCCAGCGCTGGCGCCACGACTCCTCCACCTGCCACGTCGCTGTCGCACCGCCCTTGATCCGGAACTTTCCGGTGCATTTGACCTGGAGTCGGACGGGTGCGATTTCGAGATCAACGATTCCGTCGACCGCGAGTACGTCCTCGTCCGCGCTGGTTTCCTGAAAACCCACCCCAGCTTGGCTGCACACGGCACGAACATAGGCGATACCGAATCGAGACTTCGCGCGGTTCGGGTCCAAGGTTGCTACATCGCTCCACGCCCGGTGCACGCCATCGCCCATGATCACCATAGGGGTCTGCTGCACGAGTAGGTGACAGTTGTGACCTGCCCTACTGGATGGGTTCCAGAGTTGGTGGCTAACTTGCAGCTTCTTCGAGAGGCTGTGCACTGTGCCCCGTGCGTACCCCGCCGAGTTCCGAGCGCGTGCCGTCGCGCTTGTCCGGGCCGGTAGAGAGCAGAAGCAGACTGCAGCCGACCTGGGTATCCATCCGGTGACGTTGTCGAAGTGGGTCAAGCAGGACCGGATCGATCGCGGCGAGATTCCCGGCACCCCGAGCAGCGAGTCCGTCGAACTGCGTGCCGCTCGACAACGGATTCGGGAGCTCGAGACCGAGTTGTTGATCGTGCGTCAGGCAGCGACGTTCCTGGGG
>NZ_JBHXCW010000222.1:0-12327 GCF_042725365.1 Lentzea sp. NPDC060358
CGTCACTTCGTGGCGATCCTGTCCCCGGGCTTGATCAGGTCCGGGTTGGTCAGGAACTTCGCGTTCTTCGCCACCAGCGCCTGCCACCCGCCCTCGATCTTGAGCTCCTCGGCGATCCTGCTGAGGGTGTCGCCCGACTTGATCTCGTAGTCGCCGTCCGGGTTGCTCGTGGACGGCGCGCGCATCGGCACGACCGGCGCCACCGGAAGTGCGCGCGAGACGGCCTTGCCCGCCGTCGGGACGTGCCGCTGGCGGACCGGCTGGGCGGCGGGTGCACCGCCCCGGCGGCCGCACGACGGCCAGGCACCGATGCCCTGGGTGCGCAGCACGTTCTCCGCGACGCGGATCTGCTCTTCGCGGGATGCCTGGTCCGCGCGGCCGGCGCCGCCGTTGGCCCGCCAGGTGGACGGGCTGAACTGCAGGCCGCCGTAGTAGCCGTTGCCGGTGTTGGTGGACCAGTTGCCGCCGGCCTCGCATTGCGCGATCCGGTCCCAGTCGACCGACGGCGCGGCGGAGGCGATCGCACCACCCGCCGCGAAGACCGCGGCCGTGGAGACGGCGATGAACAGGGCGCGGGTGGTGGCGTTGCCACGGAGATGGCGCATTGTCCTTTTCGGGCCCCGTCACGCTCCCGCCTGCAGCAGCGCCTGTCCGACGGGGACTTGTTCCGTGTCCCGGGTCAGGGCCTGCCGCTGGACAGGTGAGCGGACGGCGAGCCCTGGTGGTGCGGCGGCCTCGCGGCCACTGGGCAGGACCGTAAGAAGCCCGCGCCGACTCCGCACGGCCGGACGCGGGCAGGATCACTCGATCGGTGCGGATCGCCGCGTGGACGTTTCACGAACGCGGCGAACGGGTTGACAGGATCACTCCGGTGAGCCTTCGTGGGCGTAAGGCGTGCTCACGCCGTCGTAGGCCAGGTGCATCACCATCCCGTTGGCGCCGTGCTGGAAGTTGTGGCAGTGGTCCATCCAGATACCGGGGTTGTCGGCCGTGAACTCGACCTCGAACACCTGCCCCGGTGCCACGTTGAGCGTGTCGGTCCACCACGGGCTCCCCGTCGCCGGCGTGCCGTTGCGGGACAGCACGCGGACGCGGTGGCCGTGCAGGTGCATGGGGTGGTTGATCATGCTCCGGTTGATGATGCGGATCTTGACGCGGTCGCCCTCGCTCACCTGCAGGGTGGGCACCGCCGGGTAGAGACGGCCGTTGATCAGGCTGCTGACGTACCCGATCCGCCCCTGGCTGAAGCCGAACCCGTCGTCAAGGCGGAGGTCGTAGGTCCGGTTGTGCGCAAGGGTTTCCGCCGTGCCGGTGCCGTAGGCGAGCGGGTCGAACACCGTGCCGTTCTCCAGCATGGCCGGGTCGGCGCTGCCGTCCGGGCTGAACGCCGTCGCGGCGGAGTCGTCGAGCGACACCGTGACCGGGCCGCCGGGCATCGTGAACGCCACGTCGAAGCGGCCGCCCGCGGCGAGCTGGAGGTCGGTGCCGGCGCCCAGCGCGGCGCCGCCGCCGACCGGGTTGCCGTCGATGGCGGCCACGGTGAACCCGGTACCCGCCAGCCGGACCACCTGCGGGTCCTGGGAGCTGTTCACCAGGCGCAGCAACACTTTCCGCCCTGCCGGTACGGCTTCGCGGACCGGCTTGTCCGCCGTGCCGAACGCCGCCGCGGCGGCACCGGGCCAGATGTGGGTGAACAGCGTGCGTTCCACGCCGTCGAACTTCTCGCCGTCCTCGACGACCAGCGACCCGAACAGGCCGCGTTCGACGTTCTGCAGCGCGTCACGATGCGTGTGGTACCAGAAGGATCCGGCGCGGTTCGGGACGAACCGGTAGACGTGCTGCTCGCCGGGCCGCACGGCTTCCTGCGTCACGCCGGGCACGCCGTCCTCGGCGTTGGGCACGTCCACGCCGTGCCAGTGGATCGTCACGCCCTCGCCGACGTCCTTGTTCAGCAACGTGACCTCGACCAGCTGTCCCTTCCGCACCCGGATCTCCGGGCCGGGCGAGACGCCGTTGAACGTGACCCCGTCCACGGTCAGCCCGGACGCCAGCCGGATCTGCCCCTCGGCCGCGGTCATCGTCAGCCGCACGTCGGGTTCGCGGTCGCGCGGGCCGGTGAGCTGGTCGACGCCGACGCCGCCGTGGTGGTGGTCGTGGCCGGCGGCCTGCGCGGTGTTGGCGCGGTGGTTCACGACCAGCACGAGGGCGAGGACGACGACCAGCCCGGCACCGAGCCAGGGCAGCCGGGCCGTCCGGGTGCCGGACTCCCGCCACCGGCCCAGGCCCAGCGAGAGCCCCGCCGCCAGCAGGAGCACGAGCACCGAGCTGCCGAGCACCGCGACCGCGTCCTGCGGGCCGAACGGCACGAACAGCCACCAGCCCGACAGCACCACCCCGGCGGCGGCGACGTGGACGGTCACGGGGGTGCGCGCCAGCAGGGCGAGCAGGACCGGCAGGACGGCGAGCGGCAGCTGCACCAGCAGCCGCGCCTCGACGAGGACCAGGCCGCCGGGCGCCATCAGGCCGATGACGACCAGCCGCAGGGCCACGAGCACGGCGGTGACGCGCAGCCAGCGCCGCAGCAGCGGACTGGAGGCGCGCACCCCGGCGATCGACGCCGCGATCATCGCGAGCAGCGCCAGGAGCATGTCTGTTTGGACGAGCGGACCGAACATGCGGCGATCGTGTCCGCGGCACCCGCGCGCTCGCGTCGGCAACCGTCGCCTAGATCCTGCCGAGACGGAACTACGCATCTTCTGCCGATGCGTCCGGGCAGCACGATCACGCAGGCTTCCCGGCATGTCCAGTGCAGTGACCCAGCGCGCCACCGAAGTCGTCCTGCCCGGAGTCGTCGCCCCCGACGGCCTCCAGGTGCGGACGCGCGACCTCCTCGCCCCTGCCGCCGGGCAGGTGCTCCTGCGCATGGAGGCGACCGGTGTCTCGTTCGCCGAGCAGCAGATGCGGCTCGGCCGGTACTACGACCAGCCGCCGTTCCCGTTCGTGCCCGGCTACGACCTGGTCGGCACGGTGATCGCCACCGGACCGCGGGTCGACCCGACGATGACCGGCCGCCGGTTCGCCGCCGTCACCAAGACCGGTGGCTGGGCGAGCCACGTCCTGCTCGCCGCCGACGACCTCGTGCCCGTGCCGGCCGGCGTGTCCCCGTCCGCCGCGGAGACGGTGCTGGTCAACGGCGTGACGGCGTGGCAGATGCTGCACCGGCGGGCGGAGGTGGAGGCCGGGGACACGGTCGTCGTGCTCGGCGCCAACGGCGGGGTCGGTTCCACGCTCGTCCAGCTGGCCCGCCACGCCGGTGCCACCGTGATCGGCACCGCGGCCGAGCGCCACCACGACAGGCTGCGGGCGTTGGGCGTGCTCCCCGTCGACTACCACGACCCCGAGCACTACGCCCGCATCCGCGAGCTCGCCCCGGACGGCGTGGACGCGGTGTTCGACCACGTCGGCGGTCCCGGCGTGCAGAAGTCGTGGCAGCTGCTGCGCAAGGGCGGGACGCTGGTCTCCTACGGCACCGCCGCCGCCAAGGACGACACGGGCGGCTCGCAGGTGCCGTTGCTCAAGCTGCTGGCCCAGCTCAAGCTCTGGCACGCGCTGCCCAACCACCGCAGCGCGTACTTCTACAGCTTCTGGTCCGGCGTGCGGAACAAGGCGAAGTTCCAGCGCGCGCTCGCCGACGACCTCACCCGCGTGCTCGGCCTGCTCGAGGACGGCGTGATCGTGCCGCAGATCGCGGCGGAGATCCCGCTGGCCGACGCCTCCTCGGCCCTGAAGCTCGCCGAGTCGCGCACGGTCGCGGGCAAGGTCGTCATCGTGCCGTGAGCCTCACAGCTCCGTGTTGATGATGGCCTCCACCAGGACCTCGCCGTCGCCGGTCAGCGCGACCCCGCCGGCGTCGACGGTGACCAGGCCGCGGTCGGCCAGCGAGGCGAACTTCTCCCGCCACGGGCTGTCGTGCAGCGACCTGCCGTAGAGCGACTGGTGCAGGTCGTCGCGGACCGGCTGCAACGTCGACAGGGCCATCTTGACCGCCCTGGCCTCCTGGGCGTCGGCGTCGAACCCGGTGGCGGAGCCCAGTGGCACGCGGCCCGCCTCGACGGCCTGGGCGTAGTGCTTCCAGTTCACGTCGGTGATCGCCTCGGAGCGGCGGCAGCTCGAGCTGCCGCCGAGGCCGATCGCGACCTCCGCCTCCTGCTTGTCCTGGTCCACCATGATGGACTTCCACTTCTCCGGCCCCAGGCCGTCGCGGGCGAAGTACATCGTGGGGTGCTCGGTGTAGCCGGCGGCGCGCAGCCCGTCGGTGAGGATCTCGCGCATCCGGTACTGCTCCTGCAGGCCCGGCCAGAAGTGCCCGTCCCGCACGAGCCGCTCGCGGTACTCGGGCAGCTGCCACGGCGCGGGCTTCTCCCCCGCCACGCCCGTCCTGGTCTCGGCGTAGGACTTCAGATGAAGCTTGGTGCACACGACCGCGGTGATCTCGTTCTCCAGCACCACGTCGAGGTCGCGCCGGACGCTGTCGACGGTCTGGTCCAGCAGGCCGTACATCAGGTCGATGCTGACCCAGTCGAACCCGGCGTCCTGGGCGTTGCGCACGAAGTCGACGCACATCTGCGAGGTGTGCTCACGGCCGCACTCGCGCAGCACGGGGTCGTCGAACGACTGCACGCCGCTGGAGAGCTTGGTGCAGTCCAGTTCCCGCAGCAGCGCGAGCTTCGCCGGGGTGAACGTGCTCGGGTCGCCCTCGAACCGGATCGTGGTGTCCTCGGTGAACCCGAAGTTCTCCCGGTAGAAGTCGAGCAGCCGCCGGATCTGGTCCGCCGGCAGCAACGACGGCGTGCCGCCGAAGACGTTGAACTCGCCGATGGGCGCGTCGGCGAGTTCCGGCACCCGGTCGAGCCACAGCCGCGCCTCGCGGATGTTCCAGTCCACCCACTGCGTCAGCTTCTCCTCGGCCCGGCCGCCCTTGACGAGCACGACCGGGTACTGGCAGAAGCGGCACTTGTAGGCGCACGTGGGGATGTAGGACCACAGGTGGATCGGCGCGGTGCCGACGAGCTGGTCGCTCAGGTCGTCGAGGAAGTCGTCCACGCCGTAGCCGGGCACGTTGCCGGGGAAGACGTGCGCGCCGAACGGGTCCTCGGTGACGTAGTCGAGCAGGTGCGCGTTGGCGGGGTCCTGGAGCGCGGGCCACACCCTGGGCTCCGTCAGAACACGGTTCATCAGAACACGCCTCCATTGCCGAAGTAGTTGTGCGCCTCCCCGGACTCGCGGTCCTCGCAGTAGTACTTCACGAACTCGGCGAACCGCTCGGGCGGCACGTCGGCGAAGCACTCGGGCAGCGGCGGCGGGTGGCCGATGTCCTCGCCGGCGGTGGCGCGCAGCCGGGCGAAGATCTCGTCGCGGAACTCCAGGTACAGCCGGTAGGACGGCGTCTTGTAGGAGTGGATCGGGAGGAAGTCGGTGACGCTCATCTCGGCCTTGATCTCCGCGATGCGCTCCCCCAGCCGGTGTGCGAGGTCCGCGCCGAAGAACTCGACCACCGCGTCGTCGTCCAGGAAGGACGGTGTGAGCAGCACCGGCAGGACGGTGTTCTTGGGCGTGAAGTCCTTGATGGAGAACTCCCACGCCTGCAGGGCTTCCGCCTCGGTGAGGTCGGCCGTCCTCGCGGGCGACTCGGGCCGGATGTCGCGCATGACGATGATGCCGTCGTTGCCGTAGGCGCGTCCCGTGATCACCTCGTCGAGGGCGTGGTTGACCCGGCGGGGGTTGATCTCGACCTTCGACTTCGGCGCGTAGGCGATGTCGTAGCCGGAGCCGCGGACCTTGATGCCGAAGTCCCAGTCGTCGGACAGGTGGTTGACGAACTTCCCGTTCTGCAGCTGGTAGAAGATCTCGATGCCGCCGACCCGTTCGTAGGCTTCGCGTTCGACCGCGAAGCCCTTGCCGTCCGGGAAGCCGCCGAACAACGAGAACGTGACCGCGCGGCAGCGCAACGTGCGCTGGATCGCGTCCCAGAGCCGCGGCCTGCCGGTGAAGTGCTCGGCGTTGTAGTAGTAGTCGCACACGCCGATCGCGGCCTTGTCCTCCTCCATCACCGCGAACAGCTCGGTGAGCCACCGGCGGTCGACCGTGCAGTCGGCGTCGGCGGAGACCAGGTAGAAGCGCTCTCCGGGGTCCTTGCGGTCGCGGCTGCGCCGGGCGGCGAACTCCATGCCGGTCCGGCGCGCGCACGCGACGCCCTGCTCGCGTTCGCTGATCACGTGGACCGCGACGTTCGAGCGTTCGGCGAACGCACGGGCCTTCGCCACCGTGTCGTCGGTGGAGTTGTTGTCCACCAGCACGATCTCGTACATGTCGTGGTCGATGTCGGCCTGGTCGTGCAGCGACCGCAGCACGTCGTCGATGTTCGCGGCCTCGTCGAACACCGGCAGCACCACGCTGAGCCGCACGCGCTCGCCCATCGGCGGCGGGAACAGCGTGCTCACCAGCTCCTCGGCGGCCGCCCGGTTGTCCGTGCCGAGCCGTTGGTTGTGCGCCACCACTTGCGCCCGCCTCTCCGCGTTCGTCATCAGTTCCCGGACCCGCGCGGCGAACTCCGGCGTCGGCAGGTCGTGCTCCAGGATGTCGAGGACCGGCGCCTCGAAGCCCGCGTACACCGTGTCGTACAGGGCGTATCGGCTCGCGGCGTACGGCACGCCCGCCGCGACGGCCTCGCCGATCGGGTTGCCGTAGCTCTCGTAGTCGTACGACGTCAGGAACGACACGACGTCGGCGTGGCCCAGCAGGTCGCGCACCGAGAACTCGTCACCGGCCGACTCGCACGGCGCGAGCACGCCGCCGAACACGACCGGTACCCGGAGCTCGTCGGCGAGGGCGCGCAGCCGTGCGGTCTCCGCCGGGTCCTCCCCGGTGTCCCCCGCGACGAACAGCCAGGTGCCCGGGAGCAGGGCCAGCAGGTGCAGGTCCCGGTCGAGGCGCTTCTGCGGGATGATCCTGGTGGACCTGGCGAGCAGCCGCGCGTGCTCCGGGATGCCGAAGTGCGCGCGGAAGTCCGGCCGCGCGGGCCGGACCGGCGGGGCGAAGGTGTTGGGCAGGACGTCGAGGTTGCGCAGGTGCGGCATCCACTCGAGCGTGCGGCGCTTCGCCTCCTCGTGCAGGGCGAAGTAGTGGATGTGCGGCGAGTTCACCATCGGAGGCGTTGCGGGGTACGGGAAACTGCCGTACTTGTCCGGTTCGCTCTGCCACATCAGGTCGTGGTCGCGCCACAGGACGTACCGGCCCAGCCGGTGCGTCGCGCCGTAGACCTCGATCGCCCGGTACAACGCCTTCGTGTAGACGACGTTCTCCGGCAGCGTCCCGTTCTCGACCATCACGAGCGTGACGCCGCGGTCCTCCCAGGTCCGCACGATCGCGGCCGCCAGGTCGGCGACGACGCGATCGGCGTGCACGACCCGGTCCTGCCGCACGGCTTCCAGGGTGGACGCCACGAACTCCCGGTCGTACCCGGCGATGTCCGCGACACCGTCCACGCGGTCCAGGGTGATCCAGCCGGGAACGCGTTCGTGCCGGTAGGGCTGGAAGAACCGGCCCTTGTCGGCCTTGATGTCGTAGCCCAGGTCGAGGTGGACCTCGACACCCCGGCCGGCGAACGACTGCGCGATCTTGATGAACTCCACCACCACGCCGGACATGGCCGTGGCGTCGAACGAGACACCCCAAAGGACGGGCACAGGCCGCTCCGCTCCGAGTGGCTTACTCTCCTCCGAACGTAGCACGGAAGCGCTCTCCCGCACGGTTGCGTCTCAATCGGCTCAAAAGTCCACTTAGGACTTTCGGGGGCGGATCCGCGCGGTGCGCGCGGCCTGGCGCAGCATCAGCGCGGTGGCGACCGAGCAGACCAGCAACGCGACCAGGCTGGCCTCGGGACCGAAACTCCCGCCGGTGAGCACCGCCGGACCGTCGAGGGCGAGGTGCAGCAACCCGTTCGGCACGTCGTCCGAGCCGGACACCGCGATGCCGAAGAGGCCGGCGTGGGTGAGGTTCCAGGCGAAGTGCAGGCCGATCGGGAACCAGAGCGACCTGGTCAGGACGTACGCGGCGGCGAGCATCGCGCCACCGGTGAGGCCGATCGACAGCGCACCCCACAGCGTGGCGTTCACGTTGACGAGGTGCGTCAGGCCGAACAGCAGCGACGAGACGACGAGCGCGATCACCGTGCCGGCGCGCTCCTCCAGGATGCGGAACAGCACCCCGCGGAACAGGACCTCCTCCATCGTCGCGACGCTGGCCATCATGCCCACGAGTCCCAGCGCGCCGGGGAACGAGCCGTACGACAGCCCGTCCCACCCGCCGAACATGCCGATGACCAGCAGCAACGCGCCGAACAGCCCGAACCCGAGCAGCGCACCCCTGCCCAGCCCCGCCCACCGGCCCCGCGGCGCGACCTCGAGCACGGTGTCGCGCACCTCGACGTACCGGGACAACGCGCGGTAGCAGACCACCCCGGCCGCGGCCAGCCCCAGGCCGACCGGCAGCGCGAGCAGCGGCAGCGGTGCGACGAGCGTGTCGATCCCGACGACCGCCAGCATCACGGCGAACAGCGTCGCGAACAGGACCGGGAACCGGAACCGGCGCAGCCTCCGCCTGCTCTCGGGCAGTTCGGCGGCGGACCGGTCCGGGCGTGCGCTCTGCTCCATGGCTCCGACTTCCTGGCTGTCTGCGGGGAACTTCCGACCCCGCAGACGCTAGGGATCTTTTCGGCCCGAAGAATCCCGCTGGAGCGGACATCCGGGAGTAGCTCGCACGGGGGACACGAGCTAGCGGAACGCCTTCAGGTCGATGTAGTCGCCGATCGCCCGCTGGCCCGCGATGTTGGCGTGGACGCCGTCACCGGTGTCGTAGGCCGGGAGGATCGCGGTGGGCTTGACCGGGTCGGACAGCACCTGGTCGAAGTCCGTCAGGGACGTGCACGTGCCGGAGCAGTCGCTGCCCCGCTTCACGAACGAGTTGACGGCGTGCCGGTCGATGTTGTTCTGGTCGCTGTAGCCCGGCCGTGGCGTGATCGGCGTGACGTGGACCTTCACCCCGGCGGCCTTGAGGCGGGCGAAGACCGTGCGGTAGCTGGCGATGATGTCCGCGGCCGAGCAGCCGTTGGCCAGGTCGTTCGTGCCGTAGTAGTAGATGACGTCGGTGACGCCGTGCAGGGCGAGGACATCGCGTTCCAGCCGGGCGGCGGCGTCGAGATCCTTGAGGCCGGGCGAGTTCCCGGGGCAGAGCGCGCTGGTGGTGCCGCTGATCCCGGCGTTCGCGACGGCCAGCTGGACCGGCGACTCGGCGGCGATCCGGCGGGCCAGCACGTCGGTCCAGCGCTTGTCGGCACCGAGCTCGGTGCAGCCGGGACCGCAGTTCGTGCTGCCCACACCGTCCACGACCGAGCTGCCGAACGGGACGATCGTGCCCTTCAGCCGCGGGTTGAAGACGTCCACGGCGGTGACGACGTAGGTGGACTGGATCTTCTGGGTGTAGGCGTCCGCCGGCGCCGCGGTCTGGTCGCCGGAGCCGGGTGCGGTCAGGTAGTTCTCCCGGAACGCGCCGTCGTGGCGGCCGGGCACCGCCTCCCCCGCCACGTGCATGCTGACGGCGAGGTCGGCGCCCGCGCTCGTGGTCAGCGGGACCTGGTCGCTCCACGTCGACGCGCCGGGCTGCAGGGTCACGGCGCGCCGGCCGCCGAAGGTGAGGTCGCGGACGTCCGAGACCGCCGCGTCGCCCCTGCTCAGCGCGACGGTGGTGTGGTCGAGGGTCAGCGGCTGCGTGCCGAACGTGTTCTGGACGCGGACCCGGACGGCGCTGCCGCCCTGGCTCAGGTGGGTGATCATGCGCATCGACTGGTCGCGCACGGCAGGACCGAGGTTCTGCTGCGACTGGGCCCAGGAGGTGAACCAGGCGGGTCTGCCGGCTTCGGCCGCCGGGGTGAGCAGAGCCGCCACGACGAGGACCGTGGGTGTCAGGGTGCGCCAGCGATTCGTCATGTCCCAGCACGCTATTGGCGCCCGGAAAACGCCGTCAACGAAGTGCGCGGTTCCTGTCCAGTGGGTTCGGAAAGTCGACATACCGGCTCGCGGCGCCCTCCGCGCGCGTCCAGCGCAGCAGCAGGTTGGCCTTCGCGGGCACGAACGGGCTCTCCAGCAACGACGTCAGCAGCTCCTGCTCGCCGTGGTCCCGGGCGTAGGCGAGGAAGACCTCGCGCGCCTCGGCCCACACGTCCAGCCCGGGGTGCCGGTCGAGCACCGCTCCCGCGATCTCGACGAGGTGGTTCACGACGAGGCAGTACTGCAGGCGCTCCCAGCCCTTGGCCTCCGACACTCCCCTGGAACCACCCGGACCGTCCACTGAGGACAGCAGGTCGGCGTGGCGCGGCAGCAGCCGCATGCCCTCGGGGTCGCGGAAGATCGCCTGGACGGGCGTGCCGGCACCGTCCACTCCCACCACCACGTTCTGCAGGTGGCACTCCATCACCACGCCGTGCGCGAAGAACGCGTGCAGCACCGGGGGGACGACGACCTCGACGTACCGCCGGAACCACCGCAGCGCCCGCGCGGAATCCAGGCCGTCCAACGGGTTCCCGTCGAAGCCCTCGCTGATCCCCGCCGCCAGCACCGGGGTCGCGCCGGGCGCGGTGTGCTGCCGGATGCCGTCCCGCACCACGACCGCGAGCCCCTCGAAGTGCCCGGGCGAGGTCCGGTAGCCGCGGTCGAGGAGGAACGCCGTGCCGGGGTACGCGGCCGCGACGTCCGCGAACACGGGTCTCAGCAGGCGGGCGAGCGGCGGGATCCACCGCAGGTCGTGCGCCCACAGCCGGCGCACGTCGTTGGTGATCCGCACGTCCAGGCTGAACTTGTAGAACAGGTCGGCCGCCGGGTCGTAGACCGTGCGCACCGACGACGTCGGCCACACCTCGTGGCCGCTCGGGGCGCCTTCGACGCCGAGCAGCGCGAGCTGCCACGGGTGCGCCGGCAGCACGCCCTCCGGCAGCGGCACCTCGCCGTCGTCGACGAACTCGCCTTCCAGGCGTGCCAGCGAGAACCGCGCGTGCACCTCGGGCGCGTACGGCAGCCACCGGGCCGCGGGAACGCCGCCGCGGCCCTTCGGCGCGGGGTGGTAGCGGTGCCCGGCGACCAGCGCCTGCTCGGACCGCTGGTAGAGGTCGGCCGGCGGGGCGGGCCGGGCGGCCAGCACGGCCGCGATGGCGGACCGCGACCCCGCGACCTCGTCGAGGAACCCCGCGGGCGGGTCGCCGAGCTCGTCGCCGACGAGCGCCGCCAGCTCGTGCCACGGCACCGGCCGCCACGTCCCGGCGAACACCTCGGGGTCCGACGGCCAGCGCCCCTCCCGCACCCGCAGCACCACGCCAGTGCGGGGCAGCCGGAGCGTTCCCGCCGGTCCCGGTTCCGCCACCTCGCGGCGCAGGCAGTTCAGCAGGGCGGTCGTGGTGATGCCGTCCGGCTCAGTGATCGCTTCCACCGGTGTCCGCTTCCCCGAGACGATGTGCCAGGATCTGATCATTCTCGCGCACACGCCGATCGAAGCCGACTTCCTCGCCGCACTGGACGACGATCGTGCTGAGAGATTTCTCGCAGCACTGCCGGGGGCTCGCGCGGCCGTTCTCGCACGCCTGCGCCGGGCGTTCGCGATCGAGCCGTTGCCGCAGGTCAGCGTCGACCCGGACGCGTTCACGCACCCTGTCGACCTGCTCGAGGCGCTGCACTGGCCCCGTGCGCGCAACCTCGTCTCCGAGGTGGCCCACAGCGTCGCCGGACTGGCGTTGTCGCGCACCGCGGCACCCCTCACGACGCCCTTCGCGGAACGGTCGCTCGAAGAGCACGAGCAGAGCGTCGTCGACGGCCACCCGCTGCACCCGTGCTGCCGCAACCGCACCGGTTTCACCGCCCTGGACCACCTCGCGTACGGGCCCGAGCACCGCCCGGTGGTCGGGCTGCGCCTGCACCCCGCGCGCGACCACGTGGTGTTCGGCGACTGGCCCGCCGAGCTGACCGACGGCGACCGGATCCTGCTGCCCGTGCACCCCTGGCAGGCGGATCGCCTGGGCGTGCCGGACGCGGGGACCCTGGACGCCAGCCCGCTCATGGCGCTGCGGACGCTGTCGGTCGGCGACTGGCACGTCAAGACGGCGCTGAGCGCCCAGATCACCTCGGCCGTGCGGGACATCTCGGCCGGGTCGATCACCACGGCCACCGCGGTGTCCGACTTCCTCGCCGGGATCGTCGAGGGCGTCGAGCTCCAGCCCAACCGGGC
>NZ_JBHXCW010000223.1:0-12326 GCF_042725365.1 Lentzea sp. NPDC060358
GCCAAACCTGGCCGCGCGGCTTTTCTCCGCGGGGCCGGTTCAGCCGCCCCTGTTGTCCACCGCGGACGCGAGCACCGCGGCCGCCTCCTCCAGCTGTTCGTCGGTGACCGGCCAGCCGCCGACGCGCTCCAGCAGCTCGTCCCTGGTGACCACGGGCAGCGCGCCGCGCAGGGCGTTCGTCGCGAGCTCGTCGCGGCCGGCGACGACGTAGCTGCCCACGACGTGCACCAGCGTCGCCCCCGGCCGCGTCGACTCGAGCAGGGTCTTGAGGTCCTCCACGAGGATCGGCACGGCGCTCAGCCGTCGTCGCCGTAGCGGCCGCCGCCGTCGAGGCCGGCGCCGGGACCGGAGTCCTGGTCGTTCGGCGCTTCCTCGTCCGGGGTCGGCGGTGCGTCACCGCGTTCCTCCGCCGCGGCGCGGTCCGCGCCGTCGTGTCCTGGCCGGGTCACAGCGATCTCCTGTCGTCGAGGTGGGTCCGGCATACCCGGCACCGCGACGCTGAACCGCCGGAGCGGCCGGATCACTGCCCGGACAGGCGCTGCCCGGACTCGCGGACGTGCCCGCCGACGTCCTGAGCCGCCTCCTTCGCCTGCCCGGCGGTGGTCTGCGCGGCGTCGGTCGCCACGTCCTTCACCTCGCCCACGGCCTCGCTCACCGAGGACCGCACGTCCTGCCCGAGGTGCTGTGCCGACTCGGTCAGCGCCTCCCCGGCCGGGTCGACCACGTCGCTCAGGCTGTCCGAGAGCTGGTGCACCGCCTGCTGTTCGGCGTCGGTGCGGGGCAGCAGCGCCGCCACCAGCAGGCCGCCGCCGAACGCGATCAGGCCCGCCGCGAGCGGGCTGCCCTGCGTCTGCCGGGCCACCTGGCGCGGTGCCTCCCGCACGACGTGTGCGGCCTGCTCCGCGCGGTCGGCGACGGCGCTGCCGGCGTCGTGGCCCTGGTCGCGGACGGCCGTCGCGGCCTGCGTGGTGGAACCCATCACCTTCTCCTTCACCGAGACCAGGCCCTGCCGCACGCCCCGGACGCGCCGCTGGGCGATGGCGCGCGGACTCGTGTGGTCGGCCAGCCGGTTGGCGTCGGCCCGCAGCTCCGCCCGCGTCACTTCGATGTCACGCCTCAACTGGTCGGGTGTTTCGCCCATTCCGCGTCCTCCTTCAGGGTTTCGACCGTGCGTTCGGGTTTCGGGTTGACGGTGCGCAGCCGGGCGCGGCCACCGGTGTAGAGGACCGCTCCCGCGATTCCCCACAGCACTGCGACGATCAGCGCGGCCCAGCCCAGCGGCACCACGGCGCCGAGGGCGAACACCAGCGCGAGGCTCAGCAGCACGGTGGTGAGGTAGCCCGCGAACCCGGCTGCGGCGAGCATTCCCGTCGCCTTGCCGGCCTTGGCGGCCTCCTGGCGGATCTCCGCCTTCGCGAGCTCGAGCTCCTGCCGCATCAGCTTGGACAGGTCCCCGGTGAGGTCGCTGACGAGATCACCCAGGGACTCCCCACCGGCGCCCGCGCGCGTCTCAGGGTTCGACATGCGGCACCCCCGCCGGGGGCACGGCGGGCGTCGCGCTCGGCGTCAGCGGCGCCCCGTAGCCGGGTCCCGTCGCGTAGTCGGCGCCGCGGTCCGGTGCCGGATCGGGGCGTTCGGCCGCCACCGGCACCACGCCGCCACCGCCCTGCGGCCGCTGCTCACCCTGGTTCCCGCCGGTCACGCTCTTCGCGACCCGGCCGACGAGGAACCCGGCGACCGCGGCTCCCAGCAGGAACGTGCCGGGCTTGCGCCGGGCGTAGTCCCGGGCGGAGTCGAGCAGTCCCTGCGCACCCCGTTCGTCGAGGAACCGGGCCGCCTGCCTGCTCGTGTCGGCCACGCCCTGGATCGCGCCCGCCGACAGCGAGTCCGGCGGCGCGTTCCCGGCCATGCCGCCCAGCTCGTCGGCGATGCGGCCGAGCTGCTTCGACACCCGTGTGGCCTGCTGTTCCGCTTCCGCCGCAACACGTTCCCGCACGTCGCCGACGATGCGGCGGGCCTGGTCGGCGGTCTCGTGGGTCACGCGAGCGGCCTGGTCGGAGACCGTGCCGCCGACCCGGCCGGCCGCCTCCTCGGCGTGCCGGGCGACCTCGGAAACCTCGTTCCCGGCCGCCGCACGCACTCCACCTGTCTGGTTCTCGGTCACGGCTGACTCCTCAGCTCGTTGTCGTGTCCTGGCCACCGAGCTACCCGGCGAAGAACCGCAAACGACCCGGCGCGAAGTTCGCCGCCGGCCTCGGGACCGCGCGCAAACGTGATGGTTCTTGCTGTTTGGACCACCGCGGAGGGGTTACTTCAGCGGGACGCACAGGAACGGAGCGACGAGATGACGAGTGCTGCCGAAGGGCTGCGGGCGCTGGCGCGGGAGCACGTCGCCGTCGCGGCGTTCACGATCCCCCGCCTGCTGCGCCACCGGGTGTGGCGCGAGGCGGACCCGCAGGAGGGCGCGGGTCTCGGTGTGGTGCTGGTGCCCGGCTTCGGCGCGGGCGACTTCAGCCTGAGCTTCGCGACGACGTGGCTGCGCGACCGGGGCTACCGGCCCGCCGGCGCGGGCGTCGGGTTCAACGTGGGGTGCACGACGGAGCTGGTGGACCGCGTCGAACGCCGGCTGGTGGAGCACGCCGAGGCCACCGGCGGACCGGTCGTGCTGCTGGGGCAGAGCAGGGGCGGCGGACTCGCCCGCCTCGCCGCCGCACGCCGGCCGGACCTGGTGGCGGGTCTCGTGATGCTGGGCAGCCCGCTGCTCGACCCCACGGGCGCCCACCCGCAGGTGATGCTCGCCGCCAAGGTGCTGGCGCGGCTGTCGTCGGTCGGCTTCCCCGGCCTGATGAACTCCGAGTGCCTGCACGGCATCTGCTTCGACGACAACATCCGGTCGATCACGGCCCCGCTGCCCGACGGCCTGCCCGCGGTCTCGGTCTACTCGAAGTCGGACGGCATCGTGCCGTGGGAGCTGTGCCTCGACCCGTCGGCCGAGTGCGTGGAGGTCCGCAGCACGCACACCGGGATGGGCATCGACCCGGACGTCTACCTCGCCCTGCGGCCGCGGCTCGCCGAGTGGGCGGCCCGCCGGTACGACCTGCGCCCCACCGGATGACCGACCTCGCCAGGACGGCCGAGGAGGTCTTCGGCTGGACCGAGCTGCGCGAGGAGCAGCTCGTCGCGATGCGCCACCTGCTCGACGGCCACGACGTGCTGGTGGTGATGCCGACCGGCGCGGGCAAGTCCGCGATCTACCAGGTCCCCGCCATCCTGCTCGACGGCCCGACGGTCGTGGTGTCGCCGCTCATCGCCCTGCAGCACGACCAGGTCGCCGCGCTGCGGGCCAGCGGGGCGCCGCCCGCCGCCGCGGTCAACTCGGCGCAGTCGGCGCAGGAGAACGAGCAGGCGTGGGAGGCGTTCGCCCGCGACGAGACCGAGTACCTCTTCCTGGCGCCCGAACAGCTCGCGAACACCGAGACCGTCGAGCGGCTGCGCGACCGCAAGCCGTCGCTGTTCGTGGTGGACGAGGCGCACTGCGTTTCCGCGTGGGGACACGACTTCCGGCCCGACTACCTCCGGCTGCGGCACGTCGTCGAGCGGCTCGGCCACCCGCCGGTGCTCGCGCTGACCGCCACCGCGAGCGGCCCGGTCCGCGCCGACCTCGTCGACCACCTCGGCCTGCGCGACCCCGTGGTGCTCGTCGCCGGCTTCGACCGCCCGAACCTGCACCTCACCGTGCGGCAGGGCACCGGCGAGGACGAGCGCCGGCGCGCCGTCACCGACTGGGTCACCGAGAGGTCCGGGCCGGGCCTGCTCTACGCCGCCACCCGCAAGGAGACCGAGCGCTACGCCGCCGACCTCGGCGCGCGCGGCGTGCGGGCGGCCGCCTTCCACGCGGGCCTGAAGGCGGCGGAGCGCCGCCGCGTCCAGGACGAGTTCATGAGCGGCGGCCTCGACGTCGTGGCGGCCACGTCGGCGTTCGGCATGGGCATCGACAAGCCGGACGTGCGCTTCGTGGTGCACGCGGCGACACCGGGTTCCCTCGACGCCTACTACCAGGAGATCGGCCGGGCGGGCCGCGACGGCGACCCCGCCGAGGTCGTGCTCTTCCACCGGCCGGAGGACCAGGGCCTGCAACGGTTCCTGACCGGCCGCAAGCTCGACGAGGACTGCGTCCGCGAGGTCGCCCGCGCCGTGCGCCGCTCCCCCGCGACCGTCGCCGACCTGGTGCGGCACGTGCACTGCTCCCGCCGCAAGGTGACGGGTCTGGTGAACCTGCTGGAGAGCGCGGGAATCGTGCGCACCTCGCTGCACGGCGTGCGGTACGTGGACGACGCCCCGCCTCCCGCCAGGGCCGTCGCGGCGGCGCGGGACCAGGCCGAGCGCCGGCTCAAGCGCGACCGGTCCCGCGTCGAGGTGATGCGCGAGTACACCGGGACCCGCGGCTGCCGCCGGCGGTTCCTGCTCGGCTACTTCGGCCAGCGGCTCGACGAGCCGTGCGGGAACTGCGACCGGTGCGACGAGGGCGTCACCGCCGACGACGGGACGACCGGAGCCGGGAAGCCGGGCGAGTTCCCGCCGAACTCCGAGGTGCGGCACGAGAGCTGGGGCCGCGGCACGGTCGTGCACCACGAGGACGACAAGGTGATGGTCCTGTTCGACGAGGTCGGCTACAAGACCCTGTCCCTCGCCGCGCTGCGCGGCACGTCGATCCTGACCGGGTGCCCGTGACCCCCGGCGGGCGACCGGGTCAGGCCACGTCCGCGGCACGCGGTCCGGGCACGAACGCGGCGAAGTCCCGGTTCCCCGACTCGGGGCGCAGCAGCCCCGTCACCCAGTCGACCACCACGAGCGGGGCGGGCCGCACGTCGCCGCCGAGCCGCTCGACCTCCACCAGCTCGCCGATGCGGTCCTCCACGGCCACCGACCACCCGGTCAGCTCGTCCCACACCAGAGCCACGTAGTGGTCGGGGAAGTCGGGCAGCCGCCCGTCCAGCGCCACGTAGGCCGCCGGTCGCGGGTCCGCCTCGACGAACGAGCTGTCGCCGCGCAGTCCGAGTCCCGTCACGACCTCGCGGACGTACTGCCGCACCCGGCGGTCCACCGAGTCGTCGAAGTCGATGTCGAAGCCGATGTCCAGATGGCTGTGCGTGTCGCGGTTCATGCCTGCTGTGCCTCCGTCGCCGAACACACTGGTGGTGCCCGGTACGAATACCCCTGCGGGGTGTGCGCAAACCCGGTGCGGCAGAGGCCCGCGTCACGTGCCGCCGGCGCGGCCCGTCAGGACGGCAGCGGGATCTCCAGGCTCACCGCGCCGCGCAGGTCCAGCCAGGCCCGGCCGGGACCGCGCACGAGCCGCAGCACGACCTCCTCGCACCGCGGGCAGCGCGCCACCACGCCCGGCGCGTCGCGGTAGACGCGCAGCGACGCGACCGGGCCGCGGTGGCCGCAGCCCGAGCACCGGCCGACGGCCGCGGTCACGTCCACGGCGAAGATCTCCCGCAGATCACCCGCCAGCGCGTTGCCGTCCACGTGGCCGTCGTCGCTCATAGGTGCTCCTGTCAGCCAAAACGCTCGGTGCGGATGCGGCGCGGGTCGTGCCCGAGGGCCACCAGGACGTCGGAGGCGGTCTCGACGAACCCGGTCGGTCCGCAAATGTAGGTCTGAGGATTGAACGAAGCGGGCCAGCCATGCGTGTTGAGAGTGGCCACACCCAGCCGGCCCGGCGGCTCCGGAGATCCCTCCGGAGTCCGCCGGGTGTAGACGATCCGCACGTCGAGGCCGGCGTCCTCCCGGGCACGCCGCCGCAGCTCGTCCGCGAAGTACACGTCGCCGGGCGTGCGGACGGAGTAGATCAGCCGGAACGGCACGCGGCTGCCCCCGGCCGCACGGGTGCGGATCATCGCCAGCAACGGCGCGATGCCCGACCCGCCCGCCACGAGCGTGACGGGTGAGGGGTCCGACGCGCGCCAGACGAACCAGCCGCCCACCGGTCCGCGCAGCTCGATCCGGGCGCCGACGGGCAGCACGTCGCACAGGTACGGCGACACCTCGCCGCCCTCGACGCGCTGCACGGCCAGTTCGACGCGGTCGCCGTCCGGTGCCGACGAGATCGAGTAGCTGCGCTGCACCGAGTAGCCGTCCTCGGCGGTCAGGCGCAGGTCGACGTGCTGTCCCGGCAAGTGCCCCGGCCAGTCCGGCACGTCGAACACGAGCCGGCGCGCGCTCGCGGTGATGCCGGTGGCCTCGACCAGCGACGCCGCCCGCCAGGTCAGTCGCCCTGGTACCGCTGCTCGCGCCATGGGTCTCCGTAGTCGTGGTAGCCCGCGCTCTCCCAGAAGCCGGGTTCGTCCTCCAGCAGCAACTGGATCCCGCGGACCCACTTCGCCGACTTCCAGAAGTACAGGTGCGGCACGAGCAGCCGCGCCGGGCCGCCGTGCTCCGGCGTCAGCTCGTCGCCGTCGTAGCGGTAGGCGATCCACGCCTGCCCGTCGAGGAGGTCCTCCAGCGGCAGGTTGGTCGTGTACCCGCCGTAGGACTGGACGAGCGCGAAGTCCGCCGCCGTCTCCACGTCCTCGAGCAGCACGTCGAGCGAGACGCCCTTCCAGCGCGTGCCGAGCTTCGACCACTTGGTCACGCAGTGGATGTCCGTCGTGATCTTCTCCGCGGGCAGCTCGATCAGGTCCTGCCAGCTCCAGGTGTGCTGCTGCCCCACCTCGGTGCTGACGGTGAACTCCCACCGGTCGGCCGGCACGCGCGGCGTCGGTCCCGCGGTGAGCACCGGGAAGTCCTCCGCCAGGTACTGGCCGGGCGGCAGCCGCACGTCCGGCGACTGGCGCCGGCCGCTGAACCCGGGAGAGACGATGGCCATGGCGCACAGTAGACGTCATCGCCGCGCTCGACGCCAGGGATCGTCGACGAAGATCACCGGCCGGCGGGCCTACCCTCGGGACCGGACCGAGGAGGAGCCGATGGACGACGTGCGGGTCGAGACCCGGGGCACCACGACCGTGATCTGGATGAACCGCCCGGACCGGCGCAACGCCGTCGACCGCCGGATGGCGGACGACCTGAGAGCGGCCTTCGAGGCGTTCGAGGCGGACCCGGCCCAGAAGGTCGCGGTGCTGACCGGTGCCGGCGGCACGTTCTGCGCGGGCGCCGACCTCGGCGCCGTCGGCGACCCGCAGCGCCGCAACGAGCTCGACCCCGGCGGCGGGGGCTCCGGTCCGATGGGCCCGACGCGGCTGCGGCTCACGAAGCCGGTGATCGCGGCCGTCAGCGGGTACGCGGTCGCGGGCGGGCTGGAGCTCGCGCTGCTGGCGGACCTGCGGGTGGTCGAGAGCGACGCGACGTTCGGGGTGTTCTGCCGCCGGTGGGGCGTCCCGCTGATCGACGGCGGCACGGCGCGGCTGCCGCGGGTCGTGGGGTTGGGGCGGGCGCTGGACCTGATCCTCACCGGGCGGCCGGTGACGGCCGCCGAGGCGCTGGAGATCGGGCTGGCGAACCGGGTCGTCGAGCCCGGCGAGGCCGTGCGCGCCGCGCTGGAGCTGGCCGAGCAGATCGCGTCGTTCCCGTTCGAGTGCGTGCTCGCGGACCGGGCGTCGACCTACGCGGGCCTCGACCTGCCGCTGGAGGAGGCGCTGCGGGCGGAGGGCTCGGCCGGGGTGCCGGTCGTGCTGCGGGAGGGGGCCGCCGGTGCCGCCCGGTTCACCTCCGGAGCGGGCCGGCACGGCGGCTTCGGCGGATAGCGGCAGGCGCGGCCGAGGCCGTCGTCACGTGCGGCGCGTGAGCGACCAGGCGGTGATCTCGGTCCTGGTGCGCAGCCCCAGCTTGGCGAGCACGCTGCGGACGTGGGTCTCGACGGTGCGCTCGGACAGCGTGAGCCTCGTGGCGATCTGCCGGTTCGTCAGGGCCTGCGCGACCAGCTCGACGACCTCGGACTCCCGCGGTGACAACGGATCCGCGGCCCGTTCCCCGGCGCCGATGCGCTGGAGCAGGCGGTCGGCCTCGGCCAGCCGCAGGGTCATGCCGAGGGCGCGGAACTCCGCCGCGGCCTGCGCGGCGGGCGTCCGGGCGTCCGCCCACTCGCCCCGTTCGGTGAGGGCGCGGGCGATACCGAGCCGGCTCAGCGCGAGGAACGGGCGGGCGCCGATGCGCGCGTTCATCTCGGCGGCCAGCCGGTAGTGGCCGAGCGCGGCCCCGGTGCGGCCGCAGGTCATCGCGAGGTCGCCGAGCAGCTGCGGTGAGGCGGCGCTGCAGAACACCGCGCCGGAACCGTCGGCGGAGAAGTCCGGTTCCACCACCGACAGGGTGCGGTGCACGAGGTCCGCGGTCGCGATGTCGCCGAGCAGGCACGCGATCATGCCGATCTGGCTGACGAGCGGTGCCCACGTCGGTCCGATCTCGAGCGTCTCCGGCAGCCGCCGGAACTCCTCGAACGTCGACCGGGCCTCGTCGGTCTCGCCCAGCAGGGCGTGCAGGAACGGCACGTAGACGCGTGCCAGCGGGATGTCGGCGACCTCCTCCAGCACGGCGAACGCCTCCCGCGCCAGCTCGCGGTCGATGGTGCCGCGCAGGTGCGCGAGCCAGTTCTCGAACGCGTAGTACATGCCCCTGGCGGCGGAGGCGCCGATCCGTTCGGCGACCGCGCGGGCGGTCTCGTTGTGCTGCTCCGCGGCGTCCAGCCTGCCGACCAGCGCGGCCCGTGCGGCCCGGAGCCGGTGCAGGTGCCACCACGCCACGGGGTGCTGCCGGTCGGCGGCGAACTGCTCGACCAGGTCCAGCTCGTGGTCGACGGTGGCGAGGTCGCCTGCCTGGAACGCCGCGTCGACCAGCCACACGTGCCCCCACAGCGACGCGTGCGGCTGGCGGGCGATCGCGGCCAGCTCGACGGCCCGGTGCGCGAGCGCGACCCGTTCGGCGCGGAACTGCGGCGCGCACAACGTGACGTGGCGGGCGTGGATGCCGTCGAGCTCGGCGTCCGGGTCACCGCTGCGCACGGCCAGGTCCAGCGCTTCGGCCGACAGCGCCCGCGCCCGCGCGGCCTCCCCGGTGACGGTCGCGCCCATCGCCCGCCGGGCCAGCAGCCGGGCCCGCAGCGCCGTGGCGCCCTCGGGGAGGTGCCGCAGCGCCGACGTGCACAGCTGGTCGACGGCGGTGATCAGCGAGCGGTCGCCCATGCCGGTGATCACGAGCGCGGCCTCGGCCATCAGCTCCGGCTCACCCGACTCCTCGGCGAGGCGCGCGGCGGCACGGCAGTGGCCGAGGCTCGCCGGCGCCTCCCCCGCGAGGAACTCGGCCCGCGCGAGGTCCAGGGTCGCCGCGGCGGTGGGGGCGGGCGCGGACGCGAGGGCCAGCGCGGCGAACCGGGCCGCGTCCTCGTAGGCGAGGTCGGCGGTGGCGGCCCTCGCGGCCTCCGCGGCCCACCGCGCGCACTCGGCGGGCGCGTCGGGACCGCTCGCGCGCTGCCAGTGCCCGGCGATCCGGCCGGGGGCGCCTCCGGTGGCGGCGAGCGTCACGGCGGCCCGCCGGTGCAGGTCGGCGCGCGTGGAGGGGGCCAGGTCGTCGTAGACCGCGTCGCGCACCAGCGCGTGCGTGAAGGCGTCGTCCTGGAGCACGCGGGCGGCGGCGGCCTCGTCGAGCAGCGCGGCGGGGTCCTCGCCGACGAGGGCGGCGAGCACGGCGGGTTCGATCCGCTCCCCCAGCACGCTGGCGGCGGCGAGCACGGCGCGGGCCCGCGGGCTCAGCCCGTCGAGCCGGGACAGCACCAGGCGGTGCAGCTCCGGCTCGGCCTCGCCGCTGTCGAGCAGCATCCGGACGTAGAGCGGGTTGCCGCCGGTCCGGCCGACCAGCCTCGCGGCCAGGGCCGGGGCGTCGGGCTCGGTGGTCGCGCTGCGCACCCACCCGGCCACGGCCGCGCTGGTCAGGCCGCCGAGCCGGATCACCCGCGTGACCGGTGCCCGCAGCAGTCCCGGCAGCACGTCCCGGAGCCCGCCGTCGCGGTAGGTCGCCACGACCAGCACACGCGCGCCGGCCAGTTCCCCGGCGAGGTGCGCCAGCAGCTTGAGCGACGTGCTGTCCGCCCAGTGCAGGTCCTCCAGCACGACGAGGTGCGGACCGGCCGCCACCAGTGCGTCGGCGGCGTCGGCGAACATCGCGAACCGGGCCGGGGCGTCCGTCCCGGGATGCGCGCCCGACAGCACGTCGTGCAGCCCCGGCACCGTCCGGGCGACCCGCCGCCACGGCCACAACGGCGGCATGCCGGGGTCGTCGACGGCGTGCCCCCGTGCGACGGGAACGCCGTACTCGCCGGCCATCGCCGCGGCGGCCGAGGCCAGCCGCGTCTTGCCGATGCCCGCGTCGCCGCAGACCAGCACCAGCCGCCCGGTGCCGGCCGCGGCCGCGACGAGCCCGGCCCGCAGCTCGGCGAGCTCGCGGTCACGTCCGAAGATCGGGGCCTCCACACCGGGTGTATCGCCACCCGGTGGCGGTTCAGTACCGCGGTGCGTGCCAGCACGGATCCGGGCGGGCCCGCGGGTGCCGAGACTCGTGGTCAGTCAACGCCAGGGAGGCCACCATGTACGCGCAGCTCACCTACTTCGACGGCCCGCGCACCCCGGAGCAGCTGGCCGCCGCGGACTTCGCGGCCAGGGAGCGCATCGCCCCCGCCGCCGCGGCGGTGCCGGGCAACATCACCACGTACGTGCTGCGGCGGGCCGACGGCGCGGAGGTCGTCGTCTCGATCGCCGAGACCGAGCAGGCGCTGGCCGACACGCAGAAGGCGATCATGGGCACCGGGCTGCTGCCCGGCGAGGACCCGGCCCTGCTGCCGGGCGCCGACCGCGTCGAGGTCTACCCGGTGCACGAGGTCTTCGGGGCGCGGCCGTGACCGCCGCGCCGGCCGTCGGCCTGTGGCGGGCGGACGTGTCCCGCAGCACCGCGTCGTTCGAGGTCGGCAACCTCGGGCGCACGGCGCGCGG
Source organism: Lentzea sp. NPDC060358 (assembly GCF_042725365.1). Lineage (NCBI taxonomy): Bacteria > Bacillati > Actinomycetota > Actinomycetes > Pseudonocardiales > Pseudonocardiaceae > Lentzea > Lentzea sp. NPDC060358. The sequence continues at coordinate 10,980 of NZ_JBHXCW010000223.1, forward strand.
CACGGTGCCCGTCACCGCGGGGTCGGTGGAGATCGGCCCGGACGGTGCGCTGCTGTCCGTGCACGGCACCCTCGACCTGGGCTCCGTCGACACCGGGATCGCCCGGCGCGACCGGGACCTGCGGGGGCCGCGGCTGCTCGACCTGGACCGGCACCCGGTGATGACGTTCACCGCGACGTCCGTCCAGGCCGCCGGCGACGGCTGGCGGGTCACCGGCACGCTCGCCGCCCGCGGCACCTCGACGTCGGTGAGCGGACTCGCGCGGCTGTCGTCGGTGGACGGGGACGAGGCGGTGCTGACGGCGACCGCACGGCTGGACCGCAGGACGCTCGGCATCAGGGCGCCGGGCTTCCTGATCGGCCGCCACGTCGACATCGCCGTCACCGCGGTCGTCCGGCGGGCGCAGGCCCGATGAGGTCGCCGCCGGCGTGCGGCGGTCCGAGGTCCTCCCGGCCGGGGTGCCGCCGCGCCGACCACACCGTCAGCGCGGCGGCCACCAGGCACACGACGATCGACGTCCAGATGTTGAGGCGCAGGCCCAGGACCCGGTTCGCCTCGTCGATCCGCAGCGCCTCGATCCACAGCCGGCCCAGGGTGTAGAGCACCACGTAGAGCCCGAACGCGCGGCCGTGCCCGAGCCGGAACCGGCGGTCGGCCCAGATCACCGCGGCCGCCGCGGCGAAGGTACACAGCAGCTCGTAGAGGAACGCCGGGTGGAACGTGCCCAGCACCTCGGGCTGCCCGTCGGGACCGAGCACCGCGCGCCCGGCGCCCTGGTCCCACCGGTGGATCGTGAGCGCCCACGGCAGGTCGGTCGGGCCGCCGTACACCTCGTTGTTGAACCAGTTGCCGAGCCGGCCGATGCCCTGCCCCAGCAGGATTCCCGGCGCGGCGGCGTCCGCGAGCGGCGGCAGCGCGACCCCGGCACGGCGTGCCCCGATCCACCCCCCGAGCGCGCCGAAGGCGATGGCGCCCCAGACGCCCATGCCGCCCTCCCAGATGTAGAGGGCCTTCACGGGGTTCCCGCCCGGGCCGAAGTACGGCTGCCAGCTCGTGGCGACGTGGTAGATCCGCGCACCGGCGATGCCGAACGGGACACCCCAGGTCGCGATCTGGCCGACGACGCCCGGCCGGCCGCCGCGCTGGACGTAGCGGCGCTCGGTCAGCCAGGCGGCGACGAGGATGCCGGCGATGATGCACAGGGCGTACGCGCGGATCGGCACCGGGCCGAGGTGCCACACGCCCTGCGTCGGGCTCGGTATGACGGTGAAGGCAGCTTCCCCCAAGGACATCGCGCCAGGGTAGGGAGGCGGGTGCCTGCGCGCTGTGAAGTTCCCGGCGCGCAGG